>NZ_BAABHO010000016.1:0-111053 GCF_039542135.1 Actinomycetospora chlora | reverse complement strand
GGGGCGGCCGCGGTCGTGCCGGCGGCGGCCGCCGGCGCGCCCCCGGCGCGCATCGTCTCGGTGGTCGGGTCGGGGACCGCGCAGGCGGGGCCGACACCGGCGAGCGGGGCGACGGGCCGCAGCGGCGTGAGGGTCTCCGCGGCGAGCGCGGCGCGACGCAGGCCGACGCACACCTGCTCTGCGGTGGGCCGGGCCCGCGGGTCGTCCGCGGTCATGGCCTCGAGGAGGGCTTCGACCTCGATGCCGATGCCCGCGGGCATCTCCGGCCGGTGCTCCAGGCGCGCGTGCGCGGCGTCCAGCGGGGAGCCCTCGTAGGCGGGCCGGGCGGTGAGCGCCTCGATCATCACCAGGCCGAGCGCGTAGACGTCGGCGGGCGCGGACACCTCGTCGCCGCGGACCTGCTCGGGCGCGAGGTAGGGCGCCGACCCGACGACGATGCCGGTGTCGGTGATGCGCGGGGCGTCGGCGACGAACGCGACGCCGAAGTCGGACAGGTGCGCCCGCCCGTCGGCGTCGAACAGGACGTTGCGCGGCGTGACGTCGCGGTGCAGCACGCCGTTGCGGTGGACGTGGCCGAGGCCGTCCGCGACCGCCGCGACGGCGAGCAGCGTCTCGGTGACGCCGAGGGGGCCCTCGGCGAGGCGGTCCGACAGGTTGCCGCCCTCGAGCAGCGCCATGACGACGAACGCGCGGCCGTCCACCGAGCCGACGTCGTAGACCGGCACGAGGCTCGGGTGGTCGAGCGAGGCCATGAGGGCGACCTCGCGCTCGATCCGCGGGTCGTCCTCGACGGGGAAGATCTTGACCGCGGCGGGGCGGTCGAGCAGGAGGTCGTGCGCGAGGTAGACCTCGGAGCACGTGCCCCGGCCGATGAGGTCGCCCAGCGCGAAGCGCTGGCCCAGGCGCTCGGGCAGGGGGCCGGGCGCGGACGGGCCGCTCTCGGTGCTCACGACCGCCTCCCCCCCTCCGCGTTCCCTGGTCATCTTTCCACTACCGATACCCGGATCGAGGCACAACGACATACCGGATTCCTGAATTCGTGTGATCGTCGTCCCGTGTTCCACCCGTTGGCTCCGCCGGGGACGCCTCGACCGGGTGATGCCGCACCGACCTGACCGCGGGGCATTGACAGGAAGTTGCAGTGCCGAGTAGAACTTCAGCACGTCCCCCCTGCTCACGGGCGGGGGCGGACGCAGCAGAGCACGAACGCAAGGACGCGACGGAAGCCGTGGGCGCCGAGAGCCTCGACGACGAGGACGTCCCCGCCCTGACCACCGGTCAGGCGGCGGAGTTCCTCGGAGTGCAGCCGGCGTTCCTCCGGAGTCTCGACGCGGGTCGGATGGTCCGCCCGGCACGCTCGGCCGGCGGGCACCGGCGCTACACGCGCCGCCAGCTGACCCTCGCCGGCCGGATCCGCGAGCTGTTCGACGAGGGGTTGACCCTCACCGCGGCCGCGATGGTCGTGTCACTGCAGGACGAGGTGGCCCTGGTCACGCGGGAGCGCGACCAGGCCCACGACGAGCTGGACCGTGCCCGTCGCGAGCTGCAGCGGGTGCGGCGCGAGCTCGTCGCGGCCCGGGGCGGGACCACCGCCCTCCCCGTGCCGCCCGCGCGCACCGACAGTGCGCGCGGGCACGAAGTGCCCACGACCGCTCTTCGACCGCCCCTGCCGGCCCCTCCACCTCAACGGACTCCTTGAACAATGAAGCTCATCGACCACCGTCGGACCCACCGCCCCGTGCTCCGCACCCCGATGCCGCCGTCGCTGGCGCAGGTCCCGCTGGTGGACCTCTGCTCCTGCCGGCACCCGCGCGAGTCGCACGAGCACTACTACCTCGGTGACCACTGCGCGCAGTGCGACTGCGCGCACTTCCGTCGCCTCGAGCCCTCGCGCCTCTGAGACGCTCCGGGCGCCCGTCCACCGCGACCGGCCCCGCGACCGGCCCCGCCACCGATTCCGGAGGCGGGGCCGTCCGTCGTCCGGGGTCGGATCCACGTGAGGCCGGGGTGAGTCCGGTCCCACGCCCGGTCGGACGGCCGGGACCCCGCCGGGCGCCTACCCTCGGGACCGTGGAGCGGACCGGGCGAAACGGACGGCCGCGGGCACTCGTCGTGGGCGCCGGGGTCGCCGGGCTCGCCGCGGCGGCGTCGCTGGACCGGGCCGGCTGGTCGGTCGTGGTCTGCGAGCGCGCGCCCGGGCGCCGCACCGGCGGCTACTTCGTGCGGTTCGCGCCCGAGGGTCTCGAGGCCGCGGGACGCCTGGGGGTCGCCGCGGAGCTGCACACCCGGCTGCCCGCCGACGGCGTGATCACCGGCGTCGACACGGCGGGCCGCACGGTCTCCCGCGTCGAGGCCGCGGTCGCCGACGACCCGCGGGCCCTCGCGCTCGTGCGGGGCGACCTCGAGGCCGCGCTGTGGGCGGCCCGCCCCGACGGCGTCGAGGTCCGCTTCGGCACCGCCCCGCGCCGGATCTCCCGCCACGCGGACGCCGTCGACGTCGTGCTCGACGGGCCGGACGGCGCCGCCGAGGAGCGCGTCGACCTCGTCGTCGGCGCGGACGGCGTGCGCTCCGCGGTGCGCAAGATGGTCTTCGGTCCGGACGCCCGCTTCCGCCGCGAGTTCGACCACGTCGTCGTCTCCGCGGTGCTGCCGCGCCTGCCCGGCGAGCTGCGCGAGGGCGACTACGTCGTGCCCGCCGACGTCGGGCGCACCGCGCACCTCATGGCCGTCGCCGGCCACGCCCCGGTCGTGTTCTTCACCTTCCGGGCGGACCTGCTGGCCGAGGGTCGCGACGCCGCGGCCGTCGCGGCCGCCGACCCCGTCGCCGCCCTGCGCCGGGTGTACGGCGACTTCGCGGGGCTGATGCCCGAGATCCTCGACGGCGTCGAGGAGGCCGGCACGACGCACGTCGACACCGTCGCCCAGATCCGGCTCGGGTCGTGGCGGCGGGGACGGGTCGTGCTGGTCGGCGACGCCGCCTGGTGCCCGACGCTGTACTCCGGGCAGGGCTCGGCGCTCGCGCTCGTCGGCGGCGAGACGCTCGGGACCTACCTCGCGGCCTTCCCGGGCGACCCGGAGGCCGGGCTCGCGGCCTGGGAGTCCGCCCACCGCCCGGCGGCGTCGGCCGCGGGCAGCGCCGCGCGCCGGTCGCGCCACTTCTTCCTGCCGGGCAACCGCGTCGTGGCCGCGCTGCGCGCCGCGGCGTTGCGCCTGGCGTCCTGGTCACCGGCGGGTCGCGTCCTGCAGGCTGTGGCCGGCCGGGCCGTGGGGCCGGGCGGTCCCGGGGCGTCGCCGCACCGATCACCCGATCGACGCGACGTTCATCCGGACGCCACTTCCGGGTCGCGCTCCTTGCGGCCGCCGGTGCCGCACCGGTCGTAAGCTGACCCTGCCGGTGCCCGGTGCTGCGCCGTCCGCGTGGCCCGCCGGCGCGGGCGTCGAGCACACGGCGCCGCGACCCGCCCGCGCCGGACCGACCGCCGATGAGAGGACGCTCGCCGCCCCCATGGCTTCCGAACCCCTTCCCCGTCCGCAGCGCAGCCTGCTGGCGCGCGTGGTCGACCCGCTCGGCATCGCCTCGGGCGTGCTCGACCGCGTCGACCCCCTCCGGCACCGCGGACGCCACGTCCGGCGGGGCGCGGGGCGGGTGCAGATCGGTGTGCCCGGGGTCCTGCGCGAGTCCGGCGGCGAGCTCGCCCGCGCGGTGGAGAAGGCCCTCGCGGCCCACCCGGACGTCGAGTGGGCCGCGGTCAACGCGACGCTCGGCGCGGTGGTCGTGGGGCTGCTGTCCGACGGCGACGGCGATGCCGACGGCCGGGCCGGGCTCCCGGACATGGAGGCCGTGGACGACTTCGTCGACCTCGTCGAGATCCTCGAGGAGCGCGAGGGCGGCGTCGCGGTGGAGCACGCCGGCTCGCCCTCGATGGGGCCGGCGCAGCAGGCGTTCACCGCGCTCGCCGCCGACATCGCGGGGCTCGGCGTCGCCGCGGTCGGCCGCATCCTGCGCCGCACGCCGCTGCCGGCGGAGCTCGCGTCGGCCGCCACGTTCGTCGACCACCAGCCCCGCCTGCGCGCCGCCGTCGAGCGGGCGGTCGGGCAGGACCGTGCCGGTGTCCTGCTCGCGCTGTCCAACGCCGCCGCGCAGGCCCTGGGGCAGGGCACCACCGGCCTGCTCGTCGACGCCGCCTACCGCGCGATGCAGGTGGCCGAGGCGCGCGCCCGCGTCGCCACGTGGACCGACGCCGAGCCCCGGCTCCTCGCCAGCGCCGACCACGCCGCCGCCCCCGCCGACGACGACCTCGCCGAGCCGCGTCCGGTCGCGCTGCCGCAGGGCCCGGTCGAGCGGCACAGCGAGGTCGTGGGCACCGCCGCGGCCGCCGGGTTCGCCGCCACGGCGGCCACGACGGGCAGCCTGCGCAAGGGTGCCGGCGTCGCCCTCTCGACGCTGCCGAAGGCCGGCCGGCTGGGCCGCGAGGGCTTCGCGACGACCTTCGGGCGCGTGCTGGCGCGCCGCGGCGCCGTCGTGGTGGAGCCGGGCGCGCTGCGCCGCATGGACCGCGTCGACACCGTCGTGCTCGACGCCGAGGCGCTGACCACGGGCGTGCTCATGCTCGGTGACCTGCTCGCTCTGCCCGGCGCCGACGGGGAGGCCGCCGCGCTCGAGGAGCTGGTCCCGCGCGTCCACGAGCTGTTCGACCCGACCGACCCGGTCACCCACCAGCGCTCGAGCGACGCGGGGGAGTACTGGCTGCTCGCCCCGCTCGAGGACGTCCCGGGCGGCGACACCCCGCGCGCGCTCGAGGCCGCCGACGCGCTCCGCGCCGACGGCGCGACCCACGTCCTGGGCCTGCGCCGCGACGACCGCCTCGCCGCCGTCGTCGGCGCCCTGCCCGAGCCGGCGTCGGCCGACGAGACCCTCGCCGCGGCCGCGCGCCGGGCCGGCGTCACGCTCGTCGTCGGCGGTGCCGCCACCACGTCGGTGGGCGACCGCGCCGTTGCCGGCGGCGACACCCTGCGGCACTCGGTGCGCGAGCTGCAGGCCGCGGGCGCCGGGGTGCTCGTGGTGTCCCGCGACCGCCGGGCGCTCGCCGCCGCCGACGTCGGTGTCGGCGTCTCGCGTCCCGACGGCGTCGCGCCGTGGGGCGCCCACGTCCTCGTCGGCGAGGACCTCGGCACCGCCGCGCTGCTCATCGAGGGCGTCAAGGTGGCCCGCGGCGTCTCCGGGCGCTCGGTGAACCTCGCCCGCGCCGGCACCGTCCTGGGCACGATCATGGCCACGGCGGGCACCGCGCCCCGCGGCTCCTCGCTCGCCGGCCTCGCGGTCAACGGCGCCGCCGCGGTCTCCCTCGGTGCGGGCGCCTGGTCGGCCACCGAGCTCGGCCGCCGCGTCGTCGTCCCCGGCGTCAGCCGCACCCCGTGGCACGTCATGCCCGCCGCTACCGTGCTGTCCCGCCTCGCCGTCACCGAGCGGGGGCTGTCCACGGCCGAGGCCCACCGCCGCCACCGCGACGATCCCGCGGCGGCCGAGACGCAGACATCGCTCGGGCGCGCGTTCCTCGACGAGCTCAACAACCCGCTGACCCCCGTGCTCGCCGGCGGCGCCGTGCTCTCGGCGGCCATCGGCGCGGTGGTCGACGCGGCGATCGTCGTCGGCGTCACGGCCTTCTCGGCGCTCATCGGCGGCGTGCAGCAGGTCGCGACCGACCGCGCCGTCGCCGGCCTGCTCGAGCGCTCCTCGGTCCGCACCCGCGTGCTGCGCGACGGCGCGCCCCGCGGTGTCGGCGCCGACGAGGTCGTCGTCGGCGACGTCATCGAGCTCGGTCCCGACGACGTCGTGCCCGCCGACTGCCGCGTGCTCTCCTCGGACGCGCTCGAGGTCGACGAGTCGTCGCTGACCGGCGAGTCGCTGCCGGTGACGAAGACGCCGTCCCCGGTGATCGCGCGCACCGTCGCCGACCGCCGCTCGATGATCTACGAGGGCACGACGGTGGCCACCGGGCGCGGGCGGGCCGTCGTCGTCGCCACCGGGTCGAGCACCGAGGTCGGTCGCTCGACCGCGGCCGCCAGGGCCAGCGCGCCCGTGGCCGGCGTCGACGAGCGCCTCGCCGGGCTCACCCGCATCACCACCCCGCTCGCGATCGGGTCGGCGGCCGCGGTCGTCGCGGCGGGCGCGCTGCGCGGGCTGCCGTTCCAGCAGAACCTGCACTCCGGCGTCGGCCTCGCGGTGGCCAGCGTCCCCGAGGGCCTGCCGTTCGTCGTGTCGGCCGCCCAGCTGGCGTCCGCGCGGCGCCTGTCGGCCGAGGGCGCGCTGGTGCGCAATCCGCGCACGATCGAGGCGATCGGGCGCACCGACGTCCTGTGCTTCGACAAGACCGGCACGCTCACCGAGGGCCGCCTCGCGCTCTCGGCGATCTCCGACGGCATCAAGCTGCGGCCCACCGACCGGCTGCGCAAGCGCCAGCGCCGCGTGCTCGCCGCGGCGCTGCGCGCGACCCCGCGGCCGGCGCCGGGGGAGCGCCTGGCCCACCTCACCGACCGCGCGGTGGTCTACGGCGGCCAGCAGTTCGACGTCGACCCCGCGTACAAGCGCGCCGGCTGGTGGCCGGTGGCGTCGCTGGACTTCGACCCGTCACGGGGCTACCACGCCACCCTGGGCGACGTGGACGCGCCGACGGGAGACGCAGCGGAGCGGAGCTCGACCCCGGGTGGCGCGGCCGGGGAGGGCCCCGGCCGGCTGATCTCGGTCAAGGGCGCGCCCGAGGTCGTCATCGCCCGCGCCACCACCTGGGGTGGCACGGAGCTCGACGACGAGGCCCGCCAGCGCCTGGTGGAGCACACCGAGCTGCTCGCCGGTCAGGGCATGCGGGTGCTCGCAGTCGCCGAGCGGGAGCTCGACGGTCCAGCCGACGGGACCCTCGACGACGCCGACGTCGCCGACCTCGAGTTCACCGGGTTCGTCGGGTTCACCGACCCGGTGCGCGCCGGGTCGCAGGCCACGGTCCGGGACCTGCGGGACGCGGGCGTGCAGGTCGTCATGATCACCGGTGACCACCCGAGCACCGCGGAGGCCGTCGCCGACGAGCTGGACGTGCTGAACGGCGGCGTCGTCGTCACCGGCTCGGAGCTCGACGCCCTCGACGACGACGCCCTCGACGAGCTGCTGCCGAAGGTCCGGGTGGTGGCGCGGGGGACGCCGTCGCACAAGGTGCGCATCGTCCAGGCGTTCCAGCGCCTCGGCCGCACCGTCGCCATGACCGGCGACGGCGCCAACGACGCCCCGGCGATCCGTCTGGCCGACGTCGGCATCGCGCTGGGCCGCCGCGGGACGCCCGCCGCGCGGGCCGCCGCCGACCTCGTCATCACCGACGACCGCCTCGAGACGATCCTCGCCGCGCTGGTCGAGGGCCGGGCCATGTGGGCGTCGGTGCGCGAGGCGCTCGGCGTCCTCGTCGGCGGCAACCTCGGCGAGATCGCGTTCACCGTGCTCGGCGCGACCACCACGGGCACCTCGCCGCTCAACGCCCGCCAGCTGCTGCTGGTCAACCTGCTCACCGACCTCGTGCCGTCGCTGGCGCTGGCGGTGCGCGCCCCCGAGCCCGGCTCGGCGGCCGCGCTGCTGGCGGAGGGGCCGGAGGCCTCGCTGGGCGAGGCGCTCAACCGCGAGATCGGGCTGCGGGCGATGGCCACCGCGGGCGGCGCGAGCCTCGCCTGGATCCAGGCGCAGGCGACGCCGTACGGCAGCCCGGCGCGGGCCCGCACGGTGGCGCTCACGGCGCTCGTCGGCACCCAGCTCGGGCAGACCATCGTCGCCGGCGGCGGTCGCAGCCCGCTCGTGGTGGGCGCCGGTGTGGTGTCGGCGGGCGCGCTGTTCGCGGTCGTCCAGACGCCGGGGGTGAGCCAGTTCTTCGGCTGCGTGCCGCTGGGGCCGGTGGCCTGGGCGCAGGCCGCCGGGTCGGCCACACTGGCCACCGCGGCATCGGTGGTCGGGCCGCGGCTGGTCGAGCGCTACGGCCCGGTCGTGGTGCCCGAGGGCTCGCCGCAGGCGGCGTGGCTCGAGCGCCTCGAGGAGGTCCGCGATGCGGCGGGCCGGCGCTACCTCGAGCTCCAGGACCGCGCGACGGCGGCGCTCAACGGGTGACGCCGGCGGCGGTTACCGGTGCGTCACCTTTGCGTTTGTGCAGGTCGCGACGGGGGAACCACCCGCGCGATTGATGTCGTCAGACAGGAGTTGAGACCGTCATGGCCGACCGGTACGTCGTCCCGACCGAGGACGGCTGGCAGGTGCAGAAGAAGGGCGCCCAGCGCGCCAGCGCCAAGGCCGCCACGCAGGCCGAGGCCGTCGAGCGGGCGACCGAGATCGTCACCAAGGACGGCGGCGGGAAGGTCGTCGTGCACGGCACCGACGGCAAGGTGCGCGAGACGCACACCGTCGCGTCCGGCGAGGACAGCGCGCCCGCGGAGGCCGCGAAGGCCACCGCGAAGGCGAACGCCGAGGGTGCGCGGGCGAAGGCGCAGTCCGCCTCGGACAAGGCGTCGACCAGCGCGAAGAAGGTCGGCGCGGACGCGAAGGCCACCGCGCAGAAGGACGCCGCGCGGGCCCAGGAGTCGGGCAAGAAGGCCGCGGCGCAGGCCCAGGCCGGTGCCTCGGGCGTCGCCGACGAGGCCGCGAAGGCCTCGTCGGGGGAGAAGTCGGTGCAGGCGGCGGCCAAGGACGCCTCCACGATCGCCCAGACCAGCGGCGAGCAGGTGGCCACCACCGCGTCGCGGGCGGGCGAGCGCATCGCCAAGGACGCCACGCGCGTCGCCCAGCACGCCGGCACCGAGGCCGAGAAGCGGGCCGACGAGGCCGGCGGGAAGCTGGCGGGCGCCGGCGACCGTGCCGCCGCCGTGTCGTCCACGGCCGCCTCCGAGCTCGACGAGGCCGGCAACGCCGCGGCCGGGCGCGTGGGTGCGGCCGCGGAGAACGCCGCCCGCCAGGTGGACCGCACGGTGCGCCAGGCCGCGCAGGACGTGCAGGACAACGCGCCGGGCTACAACCCGGTGCGCATCGCCGGCAACGCCGCCGCGCTGACGGTGAAGACCGCGTTCAGCGTGGCCGGCGCCGTCATCTCGACCGGCGGGCAGGTGCTGCAGTTCGCCGCCCGCAAGGTCACCGGGCGGGGCTAGTCACCCCCCGGGTCCCGCCGGACGACGACAGGCCCGTCCCCCTCGGGGGACGGGCCTGTCGTGTGTGTGCGGTGCGGCGTCAGGCAGCGGTGCCGACTCGCGCGGCGCGGCGCATCGCGCGGCGGTCCTCCTCGCTGGTGCCACCCCAGACGCCGGCCTCCTGGCCGGTGTCCATGGCCCACTGCAGGCAGCCCCGCTGGAGGGGGCAGCCACCGCAGATCGCCTTCGCCGCGCGGACCTGCGCGGAGCCGGGGCCGGTCTCGGTGAGGGGGAAGAAGAGTTCGGGGTCGTGGTCGCGGCAGGCCGCGAGCTCCCAATCCATGTCGTGCTCGTCCAATCTCGCTCGTCGGTGGTCTGCACCCGTCCCCCGCGGAGCGGGCGGGGCGGGGTCGGTGCCGCCGGGCCCGACGCGAGGCGCGCACGTGCGCACCTCGCGACGGCCCCTGCGGCACGGTCGTGCCGTGGGTCGTCGTGCGGAATCCGGGGTCGTGTCGGTCCTCGGAGCGGCCCGGTGTGGGCCCGCGCCCCGGGGTCCGGAGCACCTGCAGTACTCGGTATGACGTCGGGGACACCGGAACGGTTCCCTCGACCCGCGACGTCACATCGCGAACAGGGTCCCCGCGCAGGCGTGGGCCCCGTGTCAGCCGAACCCCCATGATCTATCCGTACAGCGCGTCGGGCAAACACTTTTGATCCGGACCACTCCGGCGAACCCGTGTGCTGTTCGTCACATTCGGCGCTCACGCTGTGGTGACGACGTGTGGCGAACGGGTGGGGACACCTCCGTTCCACGCCGATGTGCTGCACCTCGAACCCGAACGGACGACACTCTCCAGGGGGCCCGGCGAGCGGAGCGGAGGTCCGGAGATGAGGAGCGCACGACGCACGGCTCGGGACGTCGTCATCTGGGCGGCCCTCACGTGCGGCATCGTCGCCCTGGTCCTCGGGCAGGGGATCATCGGCGGGATCCTGCTCGCCTTCGCCGTCTGGCAGCTGGTGCTCGTCGCCCGCCGGGGCGGCGGCCTGTTCGTCGACCAGCGCGAGGCCGACCGGCCGGGCAAGCCCACCGTCAGCTGACCCCCGCGCGCCCCGCCGCGACGGCGCGGTGAGGATGGCGCCATGCGCTGCGCGGTGATCGGGGCCACCGGGTACGTCGGCGTGCGGCTGGTCGCCCGGCTGCTCACCGAGGGGCACGACGTCGCGGTCCTCGTGCGCAGCCCGGGCAAGCTCGCGGCCACCGGCTGGGCCGAGCGCGTCGACGCCGTGCCCGGCGACCTGGCGGACAACGCGGCCCTGGCGGCGCTCGTCGAGGGCGCCGACGCGGTGGTCCACCTCGCCCACGCCCTCGAGCACGCGGACTTCCCCGACCGTGACCGGGCCGCCGCCCGGGCCGTCAGCGACGCCGCCGAGCGGGCGGGCGTGCGGCGCCTGGTCTACCTCGGCGGGCTGCGGCCGTCGGGGGCGGCGTCGCGGCACCTGTCGTCGCGCGCCGAGGTCGCCGACATCTTCCTGGCCGGCCCGGTGCCGACCGTCGCGCTCGAGGCGTCGATCGTCGTCGGGTCGGGCTCGGCGAGCTTCGAGATGATCCGCTACCTCGCCGAGCGCGTGCCCGTCCTGCCGGCGGTGCCGTGGCTCGCGCACCGGACCCAGCCCGTCGCCGTCGCCGACGTGCTGCACTACCTGGTGGGCGCGCTCCACGTGCCCGCGGACGTCGACCGCCGCTTCGACGTCGGCGGTCCGGACGTGCTGACCTACCTCGAGCTCGTCCGCCGCTACCTGCGGCTGGCCGGGCTGCCGCAGAGCGCCGCGGTGCCCGTGCCGCTCCCGGTCCCGCCCGGCGCGCCGGCGCTGGCGGGGTGGGTCGTCGAGGCGCTGACGCCGCTGTCGCGCCACCTGGTCACCCCGCTGATCGAGTCGCTGGCCGAGGACCTCGTCTGCGGCGACGACGACGTGCTCGACGTCATCGGCCCGCCCCCGGGCGGGCGGACCACCTACGACGCCGCGGTGCGGGCCGCGCTGGGGCAGCGCCCCGAGACGCCCCTGGCGCCCGGTGACCCCGCGCTCGCCGGCCCGACCGACCCGGCCGGCTCCGGCGGCGCGGTGTACCGCTGGGGGACCGGCGAGGCCTGCCCCGCGGACGCCGACGCGCTCTGGGCGGTCGTCGACGGCATCGGCGGGGACGCCGGGTGGGCGGTGCCGCTGGGGGCGTGGACGGTGCGGGGCTGGGCCGACCAGCTGCTCGGCGGCGTCGGGGGCTACCGCGGGCGCCCGCAGGGACGGCCCCTCGAGGCCGGCGACGTCGTCGACGGGTGGCGCGTCGAGGCGGTGGCGCCGGGGAGCTCCCTGCGCCTGCGCTCCGAGCTGCGCCAGCCGGGCCGGATGACCCTCGAGCTGGCCGTCGACCCCGACGTCTCGGGGCACGGCTCGCACCTGCGCCTGTCGTTCGCCTTCGCGGCCTCGGGCCTCGCGGGCCTGGCGTACGGCACGGCCCTGCGCGCCGGCGCGCCCGTCGTCTTCGGCGCCATGGCCCGGGGTCTGGTCGCCCGCGCGACCTCCGTACGTGCGTGATCTTCCGAGCTATCGCACGGAAGATCACGCACGTACGGGTCGGAGGAAGCGGGCCCGGGCGTCGCGGACGACGGCGGCGAGGTCGCCGTGGGCCTCGTGGGCGGCGGCGCGCTGGCGGTCGGCGCCGGTACCGCCGTCGAGCAGGCGGGCGCAGCCCCGGGCGGCGCGGTCGGTGTCGTCGGCGTCGGCGAGCGCCCCGGCGACGTGGGCCCGCAGCGCGTCGAGCACCTCGGCGGCCGGCTTCGGGCGCCCGTCGTACGGGTCGACGAGGTCGCCGGAGAGCCCGAAGCGCGCGGCCCGCCAGTGCGCCAGGCGCAGGGCCTCCACGGGTGCGGTGGGCAGCTCCTCGTCGCGCTGGTGGGCCCGCGCGGCGGTGCTGACGAGGGCGCGGACGAGCACCGCCACCAGCACGGCGTCGTCGACCTCGAGCGCCACGTCGGCCACCCGGACCTCGACGGTGCCGAGCTCGCGCGAGAGCCGCGCGTCGAAGTAGACCATCGCCTCGTCGAGCACCGTGTCGGTCGCGAGCATCGCCGCCACCGCGGCGTCGTAGGCGGCCAGCGAGCCGAACACCCGCGTCGGTCCCGCCGACGGCCAGCGCGACCACACCACCGAGCGGTAGCTGGCGTACGTGGTGTCCCGGCCCCGCCAGCACGGGGAGTTCGCGGCCAGCGCGCGCAGCACCGGCAGCCACGGCCCGATGCGGTCGAGCACGCCCACGCCCTCCTCGGGCGAGCCGACCTCGACGTGCACGTGCTGGCCGCTGGTGAGCTGCGCGGTGGCCACGGACCCGAAGCGCTCGGCGATCCGTGCGTAGCGGCCCTCGGGGATCGCGGCCGGCTCGGCGGCCTCCTCCGGGGCGACCGGCGACGTCGCGAGCCCGGCGACGTCCACGCCCGACGCGCGGGCCGCGTCGCGGGCATCCTGGCGGCGCCGGCGCAGGTCGGCGGCGAGGTCGTCGGCGGTGTGGTGGGGGGCGGTGGCCGTCTCGACCTGCTCGGTGCGCATCTCGCCGTCGAGGCTGCCGCCGGCCTCGTCGCGCACCGCGCCGGCGCGCCCGCGTGGCGCGCCGGTGCCCGTGTCGACGAGCAGCAGCTCCTCCTCGGCCCCGAACGGGGGCAGGTCGCTCATGTGACCCGTCTACCCGATCCCTCGTCCGCCCTGCCCGGTGGGGTGGCAGCGCCTAGCGTGACGACCCGTGAGGGGTGACGGTGACGGCTGGGTGGTCTGCGACGCCGGGCACCGGCACTGGGGGCGCTTCGGCGCCGCGGGCCTGCTGCTGCGCCACGGCGGGAGCGTCCTGCTCGCCCACCGCGTCTGGTGGAGCCACCACGGCGAGACGTGGGGCATCCCCGACGGCGCCCGCAACAGCGACGAGACAGCGCGGCAGGCCGCGCTGCGCGAGGCCGTCGAGGAGACCGGCGTCGACCCGGCGCGGGTGCGCCTGACCGACGAGACGGTCGACGACCACGGCGGCTGGTCGTACGTCACGGTGCACGGCCGGCTGGAGACGGAGTCCGCGCCCGCGCTCGAGCCGTGCGACGGCGAGGCCACCGAGCTGCGCTGGACGCCCGCGGACGCGGTGTCGGACCTGCCACTGCACCCGGGGTTCGCCCAGTTCTGGGCCGGTCCGGACGCGGGGAACGGAGCACGCCGATAGGACCTACCGTAGGGGCATGGCCGCAGCTCCCGATCCCAGCGACTTCCTCGCCGTCGACGACGACCTCACCGCCGAGGAGCGCGACATCCGCGACGCCGTCCGCGACTACGCGGCCGCGGAGCTCGCCCCGCGCATCGCCGAGTGGTACGAGTCGAACACCCTGCCTCGCGACATCGCCAAGGGCCTGGGGTCGCTGGGGCTGCTCGGCATGCACCTCGAGGGCTACGGCTGCGCCGGCACCAACGCGACGAGCTACGGCCTCGCCTGCCGCGAGCTCGAGGCCGTCGACTCGGGCCTGCGCTCGTTCGTCTCGGTGCAGGGCTCGCTCGCGATGTTCGCGATCCACCGCTGGGGCTCCGAGGAGCACAAGCAGGAGTGGCTGCCGCGCATGGCGACCGGCGAGGCGCTGGGCTGCTTCGGGCTCACCGAGGCCGACGCCGGGTCCGACCCGGGCTCGATGCGCACGCGGGCCCGTCGCGACGGGGACGACTGGGTGCTCGACGGCTCCAAGATGTGGATCACCAACGGCACGCTCGCGGACGTCGCCGTCGTCTGGGCGCAGACCGACCCCGAGCAGGGCAGCAAGGGCATCCGCGGGTTCGTGGTCCCCACCGACACCACCGGCTTCACCGCCAACGAGGTCAAGCACAAGCTCTCCCTGCGCGCCTCGCTGACCGCCGAGCTCGTGCTCGAGGGCGTGCGCGTGCCCGCCGACGCCGCCTTCCCCGAGGTGCGCGGCCTCAAGGGCCCGCTCTCGTGCCTCAACGAGGCCCGCTACGGGATCCTGTGGGGCGCCGTCGGTGCCGCCCGCACCTGCTACGAGTCCGCGCTGGCCTACGCGCTGGACCGCGAGCAGTTCGGGCAGCCCATCGCCGGCTTCCAGCTGACCCAGGGCAAGCTCGCGGACATGGTCGTCGCGGTCAACCAGGCCTCGCTGACGGCGGCGCGGATCGGGCGGCTCAAGGACGCCGAGCAGCTCCACCCGTCGCAGGTGAGCTTCGGGAAGATGGCGAACGTCCGTGCCGCCCTCGACGTCGCCCGCACCGCCCGCACCGTGCTCGGCGGCAACGGGATCACGCTCGAGTACCCGGTGTTCCGGCACATGACCAACCTCGAGACCGTGCTGACCTACGAGGGCACCGAGGAGATGCACGCCCTCTCGATCGGCCAGGCCGTGACGGGCATCCCGGCGTTCCGCTGACCCGCTGCCGGCTCACCGGCGCGGCGTCTACCGGGGTGGCGCGCACTCCACCCGGTTGCGGCCCCCGTGCTTGGCGGCGTACAGCGCGGCGTCGGCGCTGACCATGAGGCCGTCGAGGTCGCGCGAGGCCTGCGGGAACGTGGCCGTGCCGATCGACGCCGTCAGCCCGCGCACCGTGCCGCCGCCGAGGGTGGGGGAGACCGTGACCTCGCACTCGCTGATGCGCCGGCGCAGCCGCTCGGCGGTGCTGCTGACCTGCTCGGGCCCCGCCTCGGCGAGCAGGACGACGAACTCCTCGCCGCCGAAGCGCCCGACCGCGTCGTAGGGGCGGACCTCGGAGCGCAGGGTGTCGGCGACGGCGCGCAGCACAGCGTCGCCGACGAGGTGGCCGTGCCGGTCGTTGATCGCCTTGAACGCGTCGATGTCCACCATGATCACGCCGAGCTCGCCGCCGCGGCGCCGGAGGCGGGCCAGCTCGCGGTCGGCCTGGTCGCGCCACGCCGACGCGTTGGCGAGCCCCGTCTTCGCGTCGGTGCGCGCGGCGCGGGCGAACTGCTGGATGAGGAACCCGCGGTGCATGCCCATCACCGGCACGAGCAGCACCGGCAGCAGCCACGGCGTCGTCAGCGCCACCACGGCGAGCGCCGCCCCGAGCGCGAGGGCGCCGAGGCCGATCAGCGTGTCGGTGGGCGACCCGAGGCGTTGCCACCACGGCGTGCCCGGCGCGCTGAGGCAGATCATGAAGACGACGAGCCCGTGGTTGACCACCCAGCGGGTCAGGCCGGCGGCGACGAGGACGACGAGCCCGACCGGCCCGGACACCTTCTCGAGCAGGCCGCCGGGCACGAGCTGCAGGACGCCCCACGCGGCCACCGACGCGATCAGCACCGTCGCCGCCGAGTAGGTCCAGCGGTGCACGACGGGACGCTGGCTGACGCGCAGCCACCAGTAGGCGAACGTCACCACCACGAGGGCCAGCGCGAGGCCCAGCGGCAGCAGGAGCAGGCCGGCGAAGCTCCACACCGACTTCAGCTCGATGTAGGGCTGGCCGTCCGCGACGAGCTCGCGGCGCCGCTCGATGCCGCGGGCGGTCTCGACGTGCACGACCAGGCCGAGCACGAGCAGGCCGAGCGTGCGCCAGTCGGACGCCCCGACCGGCTCGAGCCCCGAGACGGCCACGGCGAGGACGACGGCGACGAGGTCGACGAGCAGGACCGCGATCACCACCCGGCGCGGCGCCTCCCAGAGGCTCCAGCGCCGCGGGTCGAGGCGGCGCGGGTCGACGCGCCGGGGCGGCGGGGTCGGCGCGACATCGGGTGTCGTGGCGTCCCGCGCCGTGCCCTCGCGGCGCCGGCGCGCGAGGCGGACCGGCCGCAGCGACCCCCGTCCGTCGGCCGCGATGGGCGCGGGCGTCACCGGACGTACCGGACGCGCGCCCCCGGCTGCTCCAGGCGCGGGAGAGAGCCCGGAACCGGGGTCGTCAGGACCCCTCCAGGACTCACTCGCCGTCACGATGTGTGACCTCCTCCAGGGGCGCCGGAGATCGTTACGGGGCGTCTCCGCGTGCGGAACACGGTACCGCCGGACACTGGATCTC
Organism: Actinomycetospora chlora; assembly: GCF_039542135.1. Classification (NCBI taxonomy): domain Bacteria; kingdom Bacillati; phylum Actinomycetota; class Actinomycetes; order Pseudonocardiales; family Pseudonocardiaceae; genus Actinomycetospora; species Actinomycetospora chlora. The sequence goes on along the minus strand of NZ_BAABHO010000016.1, from coordinate 94,862 downwards.
CGCGACCGACGTCACCCATTGGGAAGAGATCACCCCGATGGTTGACGCCCAGTCGCCGTCTGGTCACACACAGCTCCATTGGTCAGTGTTGAGGGGCGGATGCGACACGGGGTACGGCCGGATGTGACAGTCCGGTCGCTCTGCGTCAGCGCCGAGTGCGGTCGGGCCGTGGGCCCGCATCGCCGCCCGGTCCGACACACAGCGTGTGCGATGGACCACGTCCGTGGCGCCGGGACCACCCCACCCGGTCGACCCCTCGAAGATCCCGGAAGGAGCCCCCGTGGCCGACTCGAACTGGCACCGCGACTCGAACTGGCACTACGCCGACTCGAACTGGCACTTCGCGCCCGACTCGAACTGGCACCGCGACTCCAACTGGCACTGACGACTCCCGTCCCACGCCGGGTTACTGGCTGGTATCACTCGCTGGGCGAGCGATACCAGCCAGTAACCGTGTCCGGGGGCCGGTCAGGCCGGGCGGACCCGGTGCCACGCGGCCGCGCAGCCCAGGGCGACGACGACCCCCACCGCGCCGGCGACGCCGACCGCGAGCGCCGGGCCCGTCGCCTCGGCCAGCACCCCCGCCAGCAGGACCCCCAGGCCCTGGGTGACGCGCAGGGCCGTCACGGCGAGCCCGAACGCCTGCCCGCGGTGGGCGTCGGGCACCGCGGCGACGAAGGCAGCGTTGGCGGGCACCTGGTAGGCGCAGGCGAGCCCCGAGGCCACCCACAGCGCGACGACACCGGCCAGCGGCGGATCGAGCGCCGAGGCCACGAGTGGGACGCACGAGAGCACCGCGAGCGGCCCGAGCAGGCGGGCGCGCCGCGCGGGCGGCACGAGGCGCGCGAGCAGCACGATGCCCACCGCGGCGCCCAGCGGGTTGGCGGCGAGCAGCAGGCCGACCGCGACCGGTCCGCCGCCCAGCGCCGCGGCGTAGGGCGCCGCCAGCCCCTCGATCGTCACGACGAACGCCGACACGCAGGCGAGGGCGACCAGCGTGCGGAGGCGCCGGTCGCCCGCGACGATCCGGGCGCCGGCGCGCAGGCCGGTCGCGCGGTCGTCGGGCTCGCCGGTGGCCCGCTGCTCGACCACCCCGAGCTGCAGCACCACGGCGGAGAGCACGAACGTCGCCGCGTCCGCCAGCAGCGCCACCGGCACCCCGACCAGCGCCACGAGCGGGCCGCCGAGGGCGAAGCCGAGCACCTGCCCGCTCTGGTACGTCGTCCCCGACACTGCCGAGGCCACGACGTAGCGCTCGCCGTGCAGGACCTGCGGCAGGATCGCCGCCCGCGCCGCGGCGAACGGGGCCGCCAGCAGCTGGCCCGCGACGACCAGCACGCACAGCGCCCAGAACGGCATCCCCGGCACCGCCATCAGCGCGAGCAGGCCCGCCCGCAGGAGATCGGAGACGACCATCGTCGCCCGGCGCGGAGCCCGGTCGGCGATGCCGGAGAGCAGGGGGCCGGCGACGAGGTCGGGCAGGAACGTCAGCGCATAGGTCAGCGCCGTCAGCCCGGCCGACGCCGTCTCCGTGTAGACGAGGACGGCCAGCGCGACGCGGGCGACCTGGTCGCCGAGCACCGAGAGCAGCTGCGCGACCCACAGCGCCCGGAACTGCGGTTCGGCGAGGACGTCCCGGAACCGAGCACCGCCCGTGTCGGGTCGGTCATCCTCGGTCACGGTGGGACGACTCTACGGATCTCGGGAGCGACACGCCCGGGATCCCGCGGCACTGGCGCCACAGCCGTCCCACGGTGCACACTGCACGCCGGTTGCGATCGGTTCGATCTCTGTCGCGCACGAGGACGTTGGGGAAGACGCTTCTCGTCGAGTCGGAGGTCAGCAGTGAGCACCCGTGGCGTGATCTACGTCCACTCGTCGCCGTCTGCGGTCAGCCCGCACGTCGAGTGGGCGATCGCGAGCGTCCTGGACGCTCGTGTCGTGCTGGACTGGACCGCCCAGGAGGCGGCGCCGGGGTCGGTGCGTGCCGAGGTGGCGTGGGCCGGTCCCGCGGGCACCGCGGCCCGCCTGGCGACCGCGCTGCGCGCCTGGGGCATGGTCCGCTTCGAGGTGACCGAGGACCCGTCCCCGGGCACCGACGGCGAGCGCTTCAGCCACGTCCCCGGCCTGGGGCTCTGGCACGGGCGCACCAGCGCGAACGGCGACATCGTCCTCGGCGAGGACCAGGTGCGCACCGCGCTCGCCGGGGCCTCGACCCGCGAGTCGATCACTCGCCGCCTCGACGACCTGCTGGGCACCCGCTGGGACGCCGCGCTCGAGGAGTTCCGCTTCGCCGGCGAGGGCGTCGCACCCGCCCGCCTGCACCAGGTGGGCTGATCGTCCGAGCACCCACGGCTGGGGGGCGCGCGAGGAGGGCTGGCAGGCTGGACGGCATGCTCGGTCGGTTCCGTGACGGTGCGCTGGCCGATCGGCTGCGCCCCGGGATCGTGTGGCCGGCCGTGCTCGGGGTGGCGCTCGTGCTCCTCGTCGTCGCCGGCGCCCTGCTCGGGGCGCGGGCCGCGGCCGTCGGGCGGGCCGCGATCGGCGACACCGGGCCGGTGCTGGTCGGTGCGGAGCTGCCGGGCGACGGGTCGGCCGGCGCCCCCGGCGTGACGCTGTCCGCCGCCGCCGCGGTGCACCCGGAGTCCGGCGCCGTCCGCGAACTCGTCCAGCGCTGGACCGACGCCCGCAACACCGGCGACCTCGCCGCGTACCGCGCCACGCTCGTGCCCGACACGCGCGTCGACGCGGCCACCTTCGACGCGACGGCCCGCACCCAGCGCGTCGGGTCCGTCGTCATCCGCCGCATCGACCCCGTCGCCGGCGGGGAGCTCGTCGTGCCGCTGGGCTACGTCACCACGCAGGACCCGGCCGTCGCGCCGTCGGACGTGCGCGTGCCGCGGCTGTGCTGGCAGGTCAGCGCCGTCGTCGAGACCGCGGGCGGCCAGCCCCGCCTCGTCGACCCGCGCCCGGGCAGCCAGCTGCGCACGCCCTGTTAGTCAGGACGTGCGCAGCTCGGCGTGTCGCGTCACCGAGGATGTGGCGATCCTGGCACCCAGTGCGAGGAATGCCGCGTTGCTCGCACTCAGGCGGGGGTGAACGCCAGGCACACGTTGTGCCCGCCGAAGCCGAACGAGTCGCTGATGGCGGCATCCAGCTGCATCTTGCGGGCCTCGCCGGCCACGACGTCGAGGGTGACGTCGGGGTCGAGCTCCTCGAGGTTGGCGGTGGGTGGGACGAGGCCCTCGCGGATCGAGAGGATCGTCGTGATCGCCTCGACCGCCCCGGCCGCGCCGAGCAGGTGACCCAGCGAGCCCTTGGGCGCGGTGAGCACCGGGTGGTCGCCGACGGCCTTCTTGATGGCGACGGTCTCGGCCACGTCGCCGACGCTGGTCGCCGTCGCGTGGCAGTTCACGTGGCCGACGTCGGCGGGGTCGAGCCCCGCGGTGCGCAGGGCGGCGGCGACGGCGCGGGACTGGCCCGTGCCCTCGGGGTCGGGCGCGGTGATGTGGTACGCGTCGGCGCTGGTGCCGATGCCCGCGAGGCGCCCGTGCACCGTCGCGCCGCGGGCCTGCGCGAACTCCTCGCGCTCGAGCACCACCATGCCCGCGCCCTCGCCGAGCACGAAGCCGTTGCGCCCGGTGTCGAACGGGCGCGAGGCGCGCTCGGGCTCGTCGTTGCGCAGCGCCATGGTGCGGGCCTGGCTGAAGCCGGCGAGCGTGATCGGCGCGATGCACGCCTCGGTGCCGCCGGCGACCACCACGTCGACCTCGTTCGCCTGCAGCATCCGCCAGCCCCAGGCGATCGCCTCGGCGCCGGACGCGCAGGCCGACACCGGTGCGTGCACGCCCGCGGCGGCGCCGAACTCGAGCCCGACGTGGGCGGCCGGGCCGTTGGGCATGAGCATCGGGATGGTCAGGACGGCGACCTTGCGCAGGCCCTGCTGCTCGAGGATGTCGTCCTGGCCGAGCAGGGTCAGCGCGCCGCCGATGCCGGTGCCCACGATGACCGCGAGGCGCAGGGCGTCGACCTTCGGTGACCCGTCCTCGGCGTTCGGGTAGTCGCCGAGGTCGGCGTGCTGCCAGGCCTCGCGGGCCGCGATGATCGCGGTCTGCTCGCTGCGGTCGAGGCGGCGGGCCTCGACGCGCTTGATGATGTCGGTCGGCTCCGTGGCGAGCTGCGCCGCGATCTTCACGGGGAGCTCGAAGGTGTCGACCCAGTCGCGCTCGAGCTTCGAGACGCCGCTGCGACCGGCCAGGAGGCCGTCCCAGGTGGTCGCCACGTCGCCGCCGAGCGGGGTCGTCGCGCCCATTCCGGTGACGACGACCCCCTGGCCGGTGCTGCTCACGTCGGTCGCGCCCCTTACGAGTGGTTGGAGATGTAGTCGACGGCGTCCTGGACGGTGGTGAGCTTGGCCAGCTCGTCGTCCGGGATCTTCACGCCGAACTTGTCCTCGGCCTGCACGGCGATCTCGACCATCGACAGCGAGTCGATGTCGAGGTCGTCGACGAACGACTTCTCGGAGGTCACCTCCGCGGCGTCGACGCCGGCCACCTCCTCCACGATGCTCGCGAGGTCGGGCAGGATCTCTTCGTTGGTCGCCACGGGCTCCCTTTCTCGTGCGGGTTCTTCAGGGTCGTACTCGGACGGGCACCGTACAGATCACGGCAGGAAGGTCACGGCAACACGACGACCTGCGCCGCGTACGACAGGCCGGCGCCGAAGCCGACCAGCAGCGCCACGTCGCCGGAGCGCACACGACCGGCGCCGCGCATGTGGTCGATGGCCATCGGGATCGAGGCCGACGAGGTGTTGCCGGAGTACTGGATGTCGTCGGCGACGCGCAGGTCGTCGCGCCCGCCGGCCTGGCGCAGCCGCTTCGCGATGGCCTCGACGATGCGCAGGTTGGCCTGGTGGGGCACCAGCACGTCGATGTCCGACGGCTGCAGGCCCGCGGCCTCGACGGCGCGCAGCGCCACCGGCGCGATCTTCGTGGTGGCCCAGCGGAAGACCGCCTGCCCCTCCTGGCGCAGGGCGTCGGTCTCGTCGATGTGGATCGTCGAGACGAGGTCGCCGGCCGCGCCCCAGATCACGGGACCGACGCCGACCTCCTCCTCGGTCGCGGCCGGTCCGACGACGGCCGCGCCGGCGCCGTCGGCGAAGATGATGCAGGTCGAGCGGTCGTTCATGTCCAGCCAGTCGGAGAGCTTCTCCGAGCCGATGACCAGGACGTGCTCCGCCGTGCCCGAGCGGATCATGTCGCCGGCGAGCCCGGTGCCGTAGCAGAAGCCCGCGCACGCCGTGTTGATGTCCATCGCGCCGATGCCGTTGATCCCGATGCGGTCCGCGGTCTGCGCGGCGGCGTTCGGGATCGGCTTGGGCATGGTGCAGGTCGCGACGATCACCGCGTCGAGGTCGGTCGGGGCCAGGCCCGCGTCGGCCAGGGCCTTGGACCCCGCCTCGACGCCCATCGACACGACGGAGTCGTCGGCGTCGGCGAAGCGCCGCTCGACGATGCCGACGCGGCTCTGGATCCACTGGTCGTCGGTCTCGACGATCTTCTCGAGGTCGTGGTTGGTGACGACGCGGTCGGGCTGCATGCTGCCGAGCCCGAGCAGCCGGGCGCCGGCGGCCTGCGGCGTGAGCTGGAGCCTCATCGGGCCTGACCCCCCATCGCGTGCGCCACCTTCTCGATGTCGTCGGGCTTGTTGACGTTGTGGGTCGCCGTGCCCTTGATCGCCCGCTTGACCATGCCGGTGAGCGTGCCGGCCGGCGTCAGCTCGACGACGGTGTCGACGCCGCGCTCGGCCATCGTGTCCATGCAGGCGTCCCAGCGCACCGAGCGGGTCACCTGCGCGACGAGCCGGTCGAGGAACTCCGACCCGCTGGTGACGACGGCGCCGTCGGCGTTCTGCAGCAGCGTCAGGGACGGGTCGGCGGGCGCGAGCTCGTCGCGGTGCTCGCCGACCCAGGCGCCGAGGGCCTTCTCGGCGGGCTCCATGAAGCGGGTGTGGAACGCCCCGGCGACCGACAGCGGCCGCACGCGGGCACCCTCCGGCGGCTCGGCGACCAGCTGCTCGACGGCGTCCTTGCGGCCCGCGGCGACGACCTGGCCCGAGCCGTTGCGGTTGGCGGGCTCGAGGTCGAGCTCGGCGAGGCGGGCCAGCACGGCGTCGGCGTCGCCCCCGAGCACGGCGGCCATCGTCGTGGGCTCCTCGGCGCAGGCGGCGGCCATCTCCCGGCCGCGCACCGCGGCCAGCGCCACGGCCTGCTCGGCGTCGATGACCTCGGCGATCGCGGCGGCCGCCAGCTCGCCCACGGAGTGGCCCGCGACCACGGCGTCGTCGGGGACGGTGACCTCGAGGCGCAGCTGGTCCCACGCCAGGAGCGCCGACGCGACCAGCAGCGGCTGGGTCACGGCGGTGTCCTCGATCGCCGCGGCGTCGGCCTCCACGCCGAGGTGGACGAGGTCGAGCCCGGCGGCGTCGGAGAACGCCTCGAGCCGCCCGCGGGCCTCGGGACGGTCGAGCCACGGGGCGAGCATGCCGGGCTTCTGGGCGCCCTGGCCGGGTGCGAGGATCGCGATCACGGTCCCACCTCATCACGGCCCCACGTCGGGCCGAAGGCGTCGGGGCGACGAACTCGGGTCCGCCGTGCTTGTCGAGTTCCCACAATGCCGTGGGTCACACCTCCGCGGCTCGGTATCGCCCCGACGGCCATCACCGCCGGTCAGGGGCCTGCGCGGGGGCGGCGGAGGGCTGCAGCCGGTCGAGGCCGAGGGCCAGCCGGAGCACGAGCGCACCACGGGCCTCGCCGGGGTGCCGGCCCGTGAGTTCGGCCACGCGCCGCAGCCGGTAGCGCACGGTGTTGGGGTGCACGTAGAGACGGCGGGCCGCGGCCTCGAGCACGCCGGCCGCGTCGAGGTAGCACTCGACGGTCGCCTCGAGCTCGCCGCCGGCACCGCGCAGGGGCGCGGCGACCTCGCGCCGCAGCTGCTCGACGGCCTGGGCGTCGCCGTCCAGCACGCGCTCGGGCAGCAGGGCGTCGGCGGCGACGGGACGGGGTGCGCCCGGCCAGGCCCGCACGGCACGGTGCCCGGCCAGCGCCGCGGCCGCGCTGCGGTGCGCGGCGGTGAGGCCGGCGACGGTCGGTCCGTGCACCACGGCGCCGGGCCCGAAGGACGCGGACAGGTCCTCCAGCGGCGCCCCCGGCCCGGCGATCATGACGAGCTTCGCGCCGTGGGTGCCGAGCAGCACGGTCGCCCCGGCGCGGTGCGCGGCGCGCCGCACGGCGTGCAGCGGCTCCGGGGGCTCCTCGGTCGGCGGCTCGCCGACCACCACCGTGGCCTCCGCGGCCGGGTCCCAGCCCAGGGCCGACGCCCGCGACAGCAGCGTCTCCTCGGCCTCCCCGCGCACGACGGCGTCGACGACCAGCGCCTCGAGCCGCGCGTCCCAGGCGCCGCGGGCCTCGGCGGCGCTGGCGTAGACCGTCGCCGCCGAGAAGGCGACCTCGCGCCCGAAGCGCAGCACCGCCCGCACGAGCGCCTCCTGCTCGGCGTCGTCGGCCCCGAACGACGGGATGCGCTCCTCGAACACCTCGATCGCGATGCGCACCAGCTCGACGGTCTGGCGCAGCGTCACCCGCCGGGCCAGGTCCAGCGGAGCGGTGCGGAAGGCCTCGGTGGTCAGGCGCGGCGTGGCGTCCGGCTCGCGCAGCCAGGAGACGAAGTTCGCCGCGCCGGTCTGGGTGACCACGAGCACGCCGGAACGCTGCTCGGCGGTGAGGCGGGAGAACCAGGCGAGGCGCTCGGCCATCGCGGAGACCCCGGCGGCGGCGAGGTCGCCGGAGGCCTTCTCGATGCGCCGCAGGGTGGTGGCCCGCACGCCGGAGCGCAGCGGAGCCGGAGCCATCGGGGGAGCATGGCACGGATGCCCACCGTGCGACGCCTGCTCCGCAGCGACCGCCCCGTGTCCGAGGGCGGCGGCGTCCTCTCCCGCCACGGGCTGTCGTTCGGGGCGCACTACGACCCGGAGCGCACGTCGTTCGGCGCCCTCGTCGCCCACAACGACGACGTCCTCGACGCCGGCGTCGCCTACGGCGCCCACGAGCACCGCGACGTCGAGATCCTCGCCTGGGTCCTCGACGGGACGATGGTCCACACGGGCCCGGACGGCACCGACACCGCCGTGCCGGCCGGCACCCTGCAGCACCTCGTCGCGGGCACCGGCTGGCACCACGACGAGCGCGCGGCCGACGACGGGCCGGTGCACCTGCTCCAGCTGTGGGTGACCCCGGGGCTCGACGACCCGCCGGCGGGGGAGCCGTCGCTCACCCACCACCGACCGGACCTCGACGCCGGGCCGCTCGTCCTGCCGCTGCGCCGGCCCGGGGTGACGGTGACGCTCGCGCGGCTCGGGCCGGGGGAGACGTGGCGCCCGGGCGACGGCGCGTTCCGGCACGTTCACGTGGCGGCCGGGTCCCTCACCGGCGCGGACGCCGGCGACGGCCTGGAGGTCACGGGCGAGGGAGAGCTCGTGCTGGCGTCCGAGCGCGGCGCCGACCTCGTCGTCGTCACCACCGGGTAGACACACACGAACGGGGGCGGAGCGTCTCCCGACGCGCCGCCCCCGTTGTCGTGAGGTGACTCCGCTGGGTCTGCTTACAGCGGCGTGACCTGAACGGCCTGCAGGCCCTTCTGGCCCTGCTCGACGTCGAACGAGACGCGCTGACCCTCGTCCAGGGTGCGGAAGCCGCGGGCCTGGATGGCCGAGTAGTGGACGAACACGTCAGCGCCACCACCGTCGGGAGCGAGGAAGCCGAAGCCCTTCTCGCTGTTGAACCACTTGACGGTGCCTTCTGCCATTCTTGCTCCTCATACCGATGTCCCGAGGCGTCGATCAGCCCCGACCTTCAGATCCGCCGCTGGAGCCTTGCGCTCCTGACGTCGGAGTCCCGCTCCCGATCGTCCGGGGACCGACCGGGGGACGTGACGCCGACAGCCTATCCGGAAGGACGGGGTCGCCGACCAGCCCCGCAGCACATCCCCGCGACGAACGGTCACGGCGCGGTCACGGCGGGGCCGGCCGGGGCCGGCCGGGGCCGGCCGGGCCTCAGGCCACCCCGGAGTCGGACGTCTGCGGGCCGGCGGCCTGCGGGTCGTCGATCCGGTACTGCTCCGCGGCCCGCACGACGGTGTCGCGGCCGACCTCGCCGCGGCGGGCGAGCGCGGCGAGGACGCCGACGACGATGTTCTCCGCGTCGACCCCGAAGTGGCGCCGGACGGCGGGCCGGGTGTCGGAGAGACCGAAGCCGTCGGTGCCGAGCACGGAGAAGTCGCCCGGGACCCACTTGCGGATCAGGTCCGGCACCGCCTTCAGCCAGTCCGACACGGCGACGACGGGGCCGGCGGCGTCGGCGAGGGCCTCGGTGACGTACGGCGTCCGCGGGTCCTCGCCGGGGTGGGTGTGGTTGTACTCGTCGCACTCGACGCCGTCGCGGCGCAGCTCGGTCCAGGACGTCGCCGACCACACGTCGGCCTGCACGCCCCACTCCTGCGCAAGCATCTCCTGGGCCGCCAGCGCCCACGGCATCGCGACGCCCGAGGCGAGGATCTGCGCCCGCGGCCCGGGCCCGCCGGGGGCCTGGGCGTAGCGGTAGAGCCCGCGCAGCAGCCCGTCGACGTCGAGACCCTCGGGCTCGGCGGGCTGGCGGTAGGGCTCGTTGTAGACCGTCAGGTAGTACGAGACGTTGGGGTCGCGGTGCGGGTCCGGCTCGCCGTACATGCGGGTGAGCCCGTCGCGCACGATGTGCCCGATCTCGAAGGCGTACGCCGGGTCGTAGCAGACGATGCCGGGGTTGGTGGACGCGAGCAGGATCGAGTGCCCGTCGTTGTGCTGCAGGCCCTCGCCGACCAGCGTCGTGCGGCCTGCCGTGGCGCCGAGGTAGAAGCCGCGCGCCATCTGGTCGGCCGCGGCCCAGATGCCGTCGCCGGTGCGCTGGAACCCGAACATCGAGTAGAAGATGTAGATCGGGATCATCGGCTCGCCGTGGGTGGCGTACGACGTGCCCACCGCGGTGAACGACGCGACCGACCCGGCCTCGTTGATGCCCTCGTGGAGTAGCTGGCCGGCCTCGGACTCGCGGTAGGCGAGCAGCTGGTCGTGGTCGACCGACGTGTAGAGCTGGCCCTGCGGGTTGTAGATCTTCAGGTTGGAGAAGAACGAGTCCATCCCGAAGGTGCGGGCCTCGTCCGGGATGATCGGGACGACCCGCTTGCCGATCTCCTGGTCGCGCGTCAGCTCCTTGACCAGCCGGACGAACGCCATCGTCGTGGCGATCTCCTGCTTGCCCGAGCCGCGCTTGACGACGTCGTAGACCTTGTCGCCGGGCAGCACCAGCGGCTTGTTGTGCGTGCGGCGCTCGGGCAGCGCTCCGCCGAGCTGGCGGCGGCGGTCCAGCATGTACTGGATCTCCGGGGCGTCGTCGCCCGGGTGGTAGTACGGCGGCAGGTAGGGGTCGCGCTCGAGCTCGGCGTCGCTGATCGGCACGCGGACCTCGTCGCGGAACGTCTTGAGGTCCTGCAGCGTCAGCTTCTTCATCTGGTGGGTCGCGTTGCGGCCCTCGAACGTCGGGCCGAGCGTGTAACCCTTGATCGACTTGGCCAGGATGACCGTCGGGCGGCCCTGGTGCTCCATCGCCGCCTGGTAGGCCGCGTAGACCTTGCGGTAGTCGTGGGCGCCGCGCTTGAGGTTCCAGACGTCCTCGTCGGTCATGGACGCGACGAGCTCCTTGGTGCGCGGGTCGCGCCCGAAGAAGTGCTCGCGGACGTAGGCGCCGTCGTTGGCCTTGTAGGTCTGGAAGTCGCCGTCGGGCGTGGTGTTCATGAGGTTGATCAGGGCGCCGTCGCGGTCGGCGTGCAGCAGCCGGTCCCACTCGCGGCCCCAGATGACCTTGACGACGTTCCAGCCGGCGCCGCGGAAGAACGACTCCAGCTCCTGGATGACCTTGCCGTTGCCGTGCACCGGCCCGTCGAGGCGCTGCAGGTTGCAGTTGATGACGAAGGTCAGGTTGTCCAGGCCCTCGGCCGCGGCCACGTGGATCGCCCCGCGCGACTCCGGCTCGTCCATCTCGCCGTCGCCGAGGAACGCCCAGGTGTGCTGCTGGGAGGTGTCCTTGAGGCTGCGGTTGTGCATGTAGCGGTCGAACCGGGCCTGGAAGATCGCGTTGAGCGGGCCGAGGCCCATCGACACCGTGGGGTGCTCCCAGAACCACGGCATCAGCCGCGGGTGCGGGTAGGACGGCAGCCCGCCGCCGGGGCCGGCGTGCGACAGCTCCTGGCGGAACCCGTCGAGGTGCTGGGCGCCGAGGCGGCCCTCGAGGAAGGCGCGGGCGTAGATGCCGGGGGAGGCGTGGCCCTGGATGTAGACGTGGTCGCCGCCGCCGGGGTGGTCCTTGCCGCGGAAGAACCAGTTGAAGCCGACCTCGTAGAGCGACGCCGCCGACGCGTAGGTCGAGATGTGGCCGCCGACCCCGACGCCCGGCCGCTGGGCGCGGTGCACCATCGCCGCGGCGTTCCAGCGGATCCAGGCGCGGTAGCGCCGCTCGGTCTCCTCGTCGCCCGGGAACCACGGCTCCTGGTCGGTGGGGATCGTGTTGACGTAGTCGGTCGAGTACAGCGACGGCACCGAGACCCGGCGCTCCCGGGCGCGCTGGAGCAGCTGCAGCATGATGTAGCGCGCCCGCTGCTCGCCCTGGCCCTCGAGCATCGCGTCGAACGACTCGATCCACTCGGAGGTCTCGTCGGGATCGATGTCGGGCAGGTGGGACGACAGGCCGTCGCGGATGATGTGGACGCGGCCGTCGGTGTTCGCGCTGTTCGCGGTGCCCTTCTGGATGGTCACGGCTCGCTCTCCCTGTGGTTCGGGCCCTGTCGTGCGGGGTCGACGGCGCCGGGGCGGGGTCCGGATCGCGGTCCGCCGGCCGGCTCTCGGAACCGATTCTGCCCGGCCGACCCCGGGGGCGCCGTCCCGCTGACCTCGCCGGTCGCGCCCATCGTCACCCGCCGCGTCCCTGCCGTCACGTGTACTGCCCGGTAGCCGGAACGACCCCTCGCGACACGCCGCGGGGCCCCGTCTCCGGTCCGACGGTCGAGCTCCGCTCCGCTCCGTCTCCGGTGTGGCTGGTTGCGCCGCGTACGTCGGCCGTGTTCGCTGGGCGCTTCGGACGGGTGACCTACACGACTGCTGTCGGGTACGGCGCCCCTGACGCGAGGGGGAAGCGGACGTGGTCGCGGCCACGGGAGACTCGGACAAGTCCGATCTCGCCGGCAAGCTCGGCATCGAGCCGGGGATGATCGTGCAGGAGCTGGGCTGGGACTCCGACATCGACGAGGAGGTCCGGTCCGCGATCGAGGAACGCTGCGGGGAGGACCTGCTCGACGAGGACGCCCAGGAGGTCGTCGACGTCGTGCTCCTCTGGTGGCGCGACGGGGACGGTGACCTCGTCGACACCCTCGTCGACGCCCGTTCCCCGCTGACCGACGACGGCGTCATCTGGGTGCTCACCCCGAAGACCGGCTACGACGGCCACGTCGAGCCCTCCGACATCGCGGAGGCCGCCCCCACCGCCGGGCTCTCGCAGACGTCGAACGTCAGCCTGTCCGAGGGCTGGGTCGGCACCCGTCTCGTCCCGCCGAAGCAGTCCGCCCAGCGACGCCGCTGACCTGCGCCTCTCGTTAGGCTGGTCGCGCTTCGGGCACCGGACGGACGGGAGACAGGTCGAGATGACGGTCGAGGTGGGCGCGCAGGCCCCCGACTTCACGCTGAAGAACCAGGACGGCCAGGAGGTCTCGCTCCACGACTTCGCGGGCCGGAAGAACGTCCTGCTCGTCTTCTACCCGTTCGCCTTCTCCGGGATCTGCACCGGCGAGCTCTGCTCGGTGCGCGACGACCTCTCGACGTTCCAGAACGACGACGTCCAGGTCCTCGGCTGCTCGACCGACACCACGTGGTCGCTCAAGGCCTGGGCGAACCAGGAGGGCTACGAGTTCCCCCTGCTGTCGGACTTCTGGCCCCACGGCGCCACCGCCGAGAGCTACGGCGTCTTCGCCGCCGACCTCGGCTTCGCCTTCCGCGGCACCTTCCTCGTCGACACCGAGGGTGTGGTCCGGTTCGCCGAGCAGAACGGCCCCGGCGACGCCCGCGACCAGCAGGGCTGGCGCGACGCGCTGAAGAAGCTGTCGTAACTCGCTCGTCTTCGGAGCGAACGTGCTGTTCGCTGCTTCTAGGCGGACGAACTCCCCGTTCGCTCCGGGACCGGGCGCGTAGCTCAGCGGAAGAGCAACGGCCTTACAAGCCGTCGGTCGCAGGTTCGAATCCTGCCGCGCCCACGCAGGTCGGGGTCTGACCGGCCTCTTCTCGAGCCAGGCCGAGCCGCGGTCGTCGTCGGCCAGATCGCGGCAGGTGACGTCCTCGCCGCTGGAACCGCGGGCCGCTCGCGGTAGGCCTGGCGACGCCGGGCCGCCGCGTCGGCGTGGGCGGGGTCGGACGTCCCCGACTGCGGTGAGCCGCACTCACGGTCCTCACAGGAGCGCGGACTAGAACCGAGCCGAGGGGCCCTCGCGTGGGTGCGGGGCTGCCGAGCAGGCGACGGACCGATGGAGATGACCGAAGACGCTCGCACCCGGGAGACCCGTCGGGTCCGTCTCGCGACCGGCCTGATCGCGGCCGGCGCCGCCACGGCGTCCGTGCTGTTCGCCGGACTCGCCGCATCGAACGCGCCGGCGTCCGCCTCGACGTCGACCACGGCACCGAGCCCACCGCCCTCGACCTCGTCGGGAGCACCGGGCCTGTCCCCCTCGTCGTCGCCGGACGACTCGGGTCTGGAGGGGAGCGCGGTCGGTGACGGGTCCGTGGACCCGGGCTACGGCTGGTCTCCCTCCGCGGGCGGTGGCCTGAGCAGCGGCTTCGGTCAGGGCCACGCGTCGTCGGGGGGACCGTCGAGGACTGGGCGCTGTGGAGTACGCGGGCCCGTCTCGTCGTGGCGGACCCCGCCGCGCGTGGCGCGGCGCGGATCGTCGACACCGTGGCCGGTGAGGTCGAGCGGGCCTGCAGCCGCTTCACCGGGGACTCCGAGCTGCTCGGTGTCGCCCTGCTCGCCGCGGCCCGTACCGGCGGCGTGGTCGACCCGACCGTCGGGGGGCGCCTCGTCGAGCTCGGGTACGACCTTCCACACGGTGCCGACCGGCCTCGACCTGCAGACCCCCGACGGCGACGCGCTCGGCGTCGATCCGGTCCGGGTCCGGGAATTCGTCCGGAGGACCCTGGAGACGGCGGACCCCTCCTCTTCGCCACCCGCCCCGCAGCGCGCCCCGGTCCTCGTCAGCGCCGGTGCCGGTCTCGCCCGGCCCGCGGCCGGACCACCTCCGGGTGCCGTCGTCGGCTCCGTTGGGGCCGTCGTCTCCGTGACGGCGCCGCCTCCTGCGACGGGCGGGACGCCCCCGTGCGTCGACTGATCAGGGCCGCCGTGCGCCGAATGCGCGTGTCGAAAGGCCCGCCGCGGGACACCCGCACAGCCCTGCCCGGACACCCGTCGCCGGCCGATGCTCCGACCATGTCCGCACCCGTGTCGTGCCCGCAGTGCGGGCGCGCCAACCGCATCGCGTCGTCCGCGGCCGGCAGCCCGCGCTGCGGCCACTGCCGAGCCCCGCTGCCGTGGATCGTGGACGCCGACGACCATGACTTCGGCGAGGTCGCCGAGGCCGCCCGCCTGCCGGTCCTGGTCGACCTCTGGGCCGCCTGGTGCGGTCCGTGCCGCATGGTCGCGCCGGTGGTCGAGCGCGCGGCGCGGGAGTACGCCGGCCGGCTCAAGGTGGTCAAGGTCGACGTGGATCGCGCGCCGTCGATCGCCGCCCGCTACGACGCCCGCAGCATCCCCACGCTCCTGCTCTTGCGCTCCGGCCGGGTGATCGGCCGGCAGGTCGGGGCGCCACCGGGTGAGCGGCTCCTCGCCTGGGTGGCCGCGGAGCTCGGCCGGGAGACCGCCGAACGAACGCACGGTGCCGCCCGGGTCGTGGAGGGCTGATCGAGGAGCCGGCGACGACGTCGCAGGAGCGTGATGAGGCGGCCGGCCAGGTTCGCAAGTGGGCCGCAAGATTGTCGGCGGGGAGGACCGGGGCAGCCGATCGGTGCCGGTTGAGCTCATCAGCCGGGAGCGGGCGTCGAACACGGACGCGGTGCGGCCTGGTGGCCGAACCGAGCGGTCCGCGGCCCGCGGACGGAGCTCTCGAGTGGAGCCCCGGACCCGTCACCGAGACACATCTCGTGGAGGTAATCCCGTCATGACCACCTTCGATGCCAACCGGTCGACCGCACCGTCGCAGGATCGCGACGCCGTCGCGGACGGACGCACGACGCGGTGGGGCCCGGCGTGGGTCGGTGCGGTGGTGGCGCTGCCCGTCTTCGTCGTGCTGCAGCTGCTCTTCATCGCTCTCGGCTGGATCGCCCTCGGCGTCGACGGCGCGGGCTCGGGTATCGCGGCGAGCCTCGTCAGCGCCGTGCTCGCGATCATCGCCCTGTTCGTCGGCGGGCTCGCGGGCGGCACCGCGTCCTCCTGGCGCGGGTCCTCGACCAGCACGGCCCTGCAGGGCGCGATGACGTGGGCCCTGAGTGCGGTCGGCCTGCTCGGCCTCGGCCTGCTGGGGGGCGGCGCGCTCGCCGGCAGCCTCGGGGGACTCACCCGGCTGGTCGTGGCGACCGGCCCGCAGCAGTTCGCCACGAACCCGGCGGTGGCCGCCCAGGCGGTCCAGGCGATCCAGAACGGCGCCGGCTGGGCCGCGCTGTGGCTCGGGGTCGCCCTCGTCGCAGCAGTGATCGGCACGGGCGTCGGGGCTGCTGCCGCGAAGGGGGTCGGCCCGACGTCGGTCGGCGAGCACGGCGCCGAGGCCCGCGTCGGCCGCTGACGCCGCAGCCAGGCCACCGAGATCGACGGCGCTCCCGCGGCCCTCCGCCGCGGGAGCGCCGTCGTCCGACGAGCGGACCACGACCACCGTCGTCGGCCCGATGCGCCTTGCGATCGGCTGACGAGGGCCGCGGCGCCGGTCCCGGCTTCGCTCCCCGGCCGGAGACTGGAGGTCCGACGCCGGTCCGCACCGAAGGGACGCGGTCGTGAGGGTGCTCGTCGTGGGAGCAGGGATCGCGGGTCCGACGCTGGCCTGGTGGTTGCTCCGCGCGGGGCACGAACCCGTCCTCGTCGAGCAGGCGCCCGAGCCGCGTCGCGGCGGGTACCTCGTCGACTTCTGGGGTGCAGGCTTCGACGTGGCGGAGGGGATGGGCATCGTCGCCGAGCTCCGACGTCGCGGGCAGCGCTTCACCGAGGTGCGGGGTGTCACCTCGAGCGGACGGCGGTGGAGCTCCCGGCGTGGCCGCCGTCCGGCTCGCCCGTCTGAGGGCCGTCGTGGTCGAGACGCGGCGCCGGTGCGCGGTCGAGGGTCGGCCGTCGGTGGTCCCGGCCCACATCGTCAGGTGGTCGCAAGGCACGGGACGGGCGGGAGAGGCGGCCGGACTGGGACCGTCCAACCATGGACCGTTCGCGCGGGCCGTCACGGCGCTCTGCGACCGGGGATGGCCACGGGTGACCGCCGGCGCCACCACGTCGGCCCGGCGCGCAGAGCCGACCCCTCCCGCGCGGCGGATGAACCCCGCCGTGCCGGGACCACACCCGCACGAGGACGCTCCGGTCGGTGTCGAGCGCCGACACCGACCGGCCGGCACGGGGTCGCGCGGGCCGGCCGTGCCGCCGGTCCCGCGCGACATCCCGCTCCTCACACCGCGAACGAACCCGTCGCCGCGGCGGCCGGCGGGCGACACGCGCCGTCCACCTCTCGGGCCCGACGTCGCCCCCGTGTCCGCCGCCCTGATCACCCTCCTGGTGGGGCTGCTGCTCGGGCTCCTGGTCGCGCAGGTGACCCGGCCCTCGCCCGCCCCTCGGCCGGGCGCGCACGACAGGGGCGCGGTCGCCCAGGTCGTCGTTCGCTGAGACCGACCTCGGCGGCGGGCGGACCGAGGCCGCGGCCGGACCGCTAGTAGCCCGCCGACGAGGTGTCGTAGGAGTCCGCCTCGGCGTAGGAGTCGTCGGCGGACGAGTAGTAGCTGGTGGCGTCGTCGGCGGAAGACACCGCTTCGTCGCCGTACCCGTTCGACGCATACCACTGGGAGTCGTAGGTGCTCTGGTCGCCGTTCCACTGATCCCAGGAACCCGACCACTCCGCCTGGTCGGCGGACCAGTCGTCCCAGCTCTGCGCGTAGCTGTCGGTGTCGGTGTAGGTGTCGTAGCCGGTGCTCATGATCAGGCCTTCCGTCTCGGTACGTGCCCCTCTGACGGCGCCGGCCGGCGGTGGTGTTCCCGGTGTTTCCTGGCAGATGTCTGAGATGACCGGCTTCCGAGGTCGAGTCGGGGGCAGCCGCAGGGCGGCGCTCCCGTGATCGGCTCCTCGCGCTCGTGCACGCGCCGCCGGGCCGGCGGATCAGCCTGGGCCGGCTCCGGAGCCGGGCTGGTGGGCGCCGGCTCCACCGGGTTCGGAAGGAGCGGCCGGGCTGTCCGCCCGCCGGTCCGTGTCACCTGAGTGCGCTACGGACGCCCCGGGCGAACGCGGCCTCGTCGTGGACCGTGTCGGGGCCGGCGACGACGGTGGTTCCGAGTCGGCCCCGGAGGACAGAGCGTCGTCGTCGGCGTCGATGTCCACGCCTCGGCGCAGGAGCTTCAGGGTGTAGATGTTGCGGTGCGAGACGAGGTGGCTCAGACCCGTGGCCAGCACGACCGCGATCATGAGCGGGAGGATCACGCTGTAGTTCCCGGTCAGCTCGAACACGATGAGCACCGAGGTGATGGGGGCGTGGGCGGCGCCGGCGAACACCGCGGCCATGCCGACCAGGCCGAAGGCGCCTGGCGCGAGGTGCAGCGTCGGGAACAGCGCGGCGGCGAGGGTGCCGAAGGCGGTGCCGGCCATGCCGCCGATGAACAGCGACGGGGCGAACACGCCGCCGGAGCCGCCGATGCCGATCGTCAGGCTCGTCGCCACCATCTTCCCGACGACGAGCAGCAACAGGAACCCGACCGCGTACTCGCCGGCGACGCCGTCCTGGAGGACCGGATAGCCGACGCCGTAGAGCTGGGGCAGGGCGAGCAGCACCCCGCCGAGCAGCACACCTCCGACGGCGGGCCGGAGCCACTCGGGGCCGCGCCAGGCGACGTCGCAGAGGTCCTCGATCGCGTACAGCACGCGGGCGAAGCCCCAACCGAGCAGACCGGCGAGCAGGCCGAGCAGGGCGTAGAGCGGTAGCTCCGCGGACGAGCCGAGGGTCCAGTGGGGCAGGTGCAGGATCGTGTCGTCGCCGACGAGCAGGCGGGCGACGACGTTCGCGGTGACCGACGAGATCACCAGCACACCGAAGGACTGGGCGGCGAAGGCTCGGAGGATGATCTCCAGACCGAACACGACGCCGGCCATCGGAGCGTTGAACGTCGCCGAGATCCCGCCGGCGGCGCCGCAGGCGACCATGAGCGTGAGCCGCCCGGCAGGCACGCGGAGGGCCTGGCCGATGGACGACCCCAGCGCGGACCCGATCTGCACGATGGGCCCCTCGCGGCCGACCGAGCCGCCGGTGCCGATGCAGAGCGCGGAGGCCAGGGCCTTGACCCCGGCCACCTTCGCCGGGATGCGGCCCCCGTTGCGGGCGACCGCGACCATCACCTCCGGCACACCGTGCCCCCGCGCCTCGGGTGCGAACCGCGTCACGAGCGGCCCGTAGACCAGACCGCCGACGACGGGCGCGAGTAGGAGGAACCAGGGCCCGAGGGCGGACAGGTGGGTGCTGGCGACGCGGCCGGCGTCCGAGAAGTCCTGGCGCCCGGTCACCAGCCAGGTGATGCCGATGATCAGGTAACGGAACACCACGGCGCCGATGCCCGCGCCGAGCCCGATGATCAGTGCGAGCCCGACGAGCCCTGGTCGGGAGTCGGTCAGCCACCGGTGCAGGACGTTCCCGGTCCGTGCGAAGCGGGCCGACCGCCTCGGTCGTGGCTCCTCGTGGAGGGGCTCGGTCTGCTCGTCGGGCACCTCTTCGACGCGTTGGTCCTCGCTCACCGAGCCGCCTCTCGGACGGCCCAGTCGGGCTCGGGCACCTCACCCGCGGCCTCGGCGAGGGAGTGCAGACCCTCGACCACCGCGGCACGACGCCGGGCCGGTACCTCGGCGAGCAGCGTGCGCAGCTCGGCACGGCGGCGGTGGCTCACCTCCTCGACGAGGTCCTGACCCGCCGGCGACAGTGACACGTCGACCGCCCGGCGGTCGTCGGCCGGGCGTTCCCGGATCACCAGGCCCTTGGCCTCGAGCCGCCCGCACATCCGCGTACACGTCGGCGGCGTCACCGCCAGCGCGACCGCGAGCTCCGCGGGTCGCACGGTGCCCCGCTGCCCCAGGACCACCAGGGCGCGGTACTGCGGCAGCGTCACCTCCTCGTCCACGGCTCCCAACGACCGCACCACCACCGCCAGCAGGGCGCGGCTGGCCGTCATGACCGCGTCGACGAGCTCCTCGGCGGGCTCCTCGGATGATTGCACGTACTAATCGTTGCCTGAGGCAATACAGCTCGCAACCCGGCGACGTCCGGGAGACTCCGGTGCCGACCACGACCACGACCCGGCGACGAGGCGACCCCGACGACCAGGACGAGGATCATCGCGGTCGGATCACATCGCTTCCTTGGTGCCGCGGCGGATCAGCCAGGCGTTGGCCGGCCAGGCGGTGGCGAAGCCGATGACCATGCCGATCTGCATGAGGAACCAGTAGGCCGCGGTGTCGGGGCGCAGGGAGTGGGGCTCGGGGACGAGGACGAAGGCCATGATCGCCATCCAGGCGAACAGCCCGACCTCGAACGCGGTCAGCGACAGGACGTCGGCCTCGGTGGCCTCCCGCAGACCGGCTCACGGCCCCAGCCCGCGCATCGGCGCTCGCGGGCGGGTTGAGCGTGCTCGTCCTGGTCGCGGCGGTCGGGGGGACCGGATACCTGCTGGAGCACCGGATCCGCGGGCAGCTCGACGACCTCGCGACGTCCCTGGGCGCGAGCGTGCAGCACATCCGTGACTGGCTGGTGACGGGACCGCTCTCGCTGCGGCCCGAGCAGGTGGACGAGGTGCGGGCGCGGATCCTCGACGCTCTCCGCGCCGTGGCCCCGAGCGGGACGGCGCGGCGAGCTCGGTGGTCTCGGTGCTCTCCGGGGTCGTCATCGCGCTGTTCGTGCTGTTCTTCTTCCTCAAGGAGGGGAACGGCATGTGGCGCGCCGTGGTCGCGGTGGGCCCGGCGGCGCACCGGGATCGCCTGGAGGCGGCCGGACGGCAGGGCTGGGAGACGCTGAGCAGGTACGTCCGCGGGGTCGTCGTCATCGCCGTGTCCGACGCGGTGCTGACCGCCGTCGCCCTGCGCACCGACGAGGCGTCCCGAGAGCCAGACCCGGAGTCCTGACGGGGTCACGAGGAGCACTCGCCGCCGACGACCGCACGCCGGTCCGGTGGCACCGCGGGGGCGTTCAACCCGATCCCGGGCGTCAGCCGCCGTGGGCCGTCCCACGACGGACGTCCTCGTCCATGGCGTCGAGGGTGAGCGCGGCACAGAGCGCGAAGGCGTCCGACCGCATCGTGGCCTCGTGGACGAGCCGCGCGCGGTACGCCGGGTCGTACGGCCCCGCGAGCGGCTCGCGGGTGTCCAGCTCGAGGGCGAGCACCCCGGTCAGGACCCGCACGTCCTCGATCATCGCGAGCCGCCGGGTGCGGCTCACCGAGAGCGGCGCCGCGACGCACTGTGCCCCGAGGTGGTCCCGCGCGATGATCGCGTTCACCGCCGCCTCCCGGGCGGTCACACCGGTCACGGGACACACCACGGCCGAGAAGTCGGCAGGATCGGGCTCGCCCACGGTCGGACCCCTCGTCGCGCGGTGCCCCCGCGCGGCCGCGGGCGGCGTCCTCCCAGGAAACGCCGGGGGAGGGGCGCAGGAAAGGTGTCCGAGCTTGCGGTCGCCTGCCGGTCCCGGACGCCGACCGGTCCGCCGACCGGGCGGACACGGCCGGGCCACGGAGTCGCCGACTCCGTGCGCCGTCTCCCGGCCCTCGTCACCCGGCGACGCCCGACGGTTCGCCACCTCTGCGGGGAGTCCCGATCACGGGTCGCGTCCGGCGGGCCGAGGAACGTGACGGCGAGGACGACTCCGACGGCGGTCCGCACGGGCTTGCGACCCCCAGCCAGCACGGTGCGGAGGCTTCCTTGCGGTCCGCTGACGGCCGTTTCGTGGCCGCCGCACGTCGGGGACCAGAAGGGCTCCAGGCAGTGGTCCCGGGAGCGGAGGTGCGCGATGGCCAGGGTGGCGGTGGTGACCGGGGGGACGGCCGGTGTCGGCCGGGCGACGGTGCGGGAGCTCGCGGACGCGGGGTGGGACGTGGCCGTCGTGGCACGCGGTCACGCCGGACTCGACGCGGCGGTCGCCGACGTGGAGCAGCGCGGCCGGCGGGGCCTGTCGGCCGTCGCCGACGTCGCCGACCACGAGGCGGTGGAGCGCGCCGCCGCGCAGGTCGAGGCGGGCCTGGGCGAGATCGACCTGTGGGTGAACTGCGCGTTCGCGGGGTCGCTGGCCTACTTCTGGGACACCACGATGGACGAGTTCGAGCGGATGACCGAGGTGACCTACTACGGGCAGGTCCACGGCACCGAGGTCGCGCTGCGCCGGATGCGCCCCCGCAACCGCGGCGTGATCGTCAACGTCGGGTCGGCGATGGCGTTCCGGTCGATCCCGCTGCAGTCCGCCTACTGCGGGGCGAAGCACGCCGTCAAGGGCTTCACCGAGTCGGTGATGACCGAGCTCGCGCACGAGCGGAGCGCGGTGAAGGTCTGCATGATCCAGCTGCCGGGGCTCAACACCCCGCAGTTCACCTGGAACCTCGACAAGATGCCCCGGCACCCGGTGCCGGTGGCCCCGATCTTCCAGCCCGAGCTCGCCGCGCGGGGGATCCGCTTCCTCGCCGAGCACCCGCGCCGGAACATGTGGGTCGGGATCGCGACGGCCTACACCATCCTGGGCGAGCGGCTGGCGCCCAAGCTCGTGGACCTCTACCTGGGGCGGATGGGCGTGTCCGGGCAGCAGACGGACCGGGACACGCCGCGCCACGGGTCGAACGTCTTCGCGCCGGGCGACGAGGACGCCGACCGTGGCGCCCACGGGCCGTTCGACGACCGGGCGCACGACCACGACCCGCAGCTCTGGGCCTCGACGCACCGGCGCGAGCTGCTGGCCGGCGGCGCCGCCGTCGCGGCCGGGATCGCGGGCGCGGCGCTGTCCCTCGCGCGGGCGAGCCGGTGAGGCCGCGCGGAACCGCGACCACGGCGCGGGCCGGCGTGGTCGGGGTGCGCATCGCCTACGGGGCCCTGCTGCTCCTGGTGCCCCGCACCGCACTGCCGACCGACGCCGAGGACGGGGTCGGGACGGTCGTGGCCCGGGTGCTCGGCGCCCGGCACGTGGCGCAGGGTCTCGGCGCGGCGGTCCTGCCGCGGTGGGTGACCCCGGCGCGCAGCGCCCTCGTCGACGCCACCCACGCCGCGACCATGCTGGGCTGGGCGGTCCTCGACGCCCGGCGCCGGCGTCAGGCGCTGGTCAACGCGGCCACCGCCTGCCTGCTCGCCGTGGCCGAGATCCGGGTGGCCCCGGCCTGATACCCGACCGTCAGCCCATCGGCGTCTCACGCGCGTCCTCCTCGGCGGTGTCGTGGCGCTCGCCCGGCAGCCGGGCCAGCAGGGGCGCGACGGCGAGCACGATCGCGAGACCGATGACCAGGCTGACCAGCGGCGGTCCGGGCCGGGCGATCCCGCTGGCGACGAGCAGCGCGGTGGCGCCCGCCGGGGCGTGGTGGGCCCCGGCGACGGTGAGGACGAGCAGCGTCACCGCGACGGCGAGGGCCTGGGCGCCGACCTGGGGGGAGGCTCTCCTGGTGGGTCTCGGCCACCGAGGGCGCGTGCCACAGCCCGAACAGCGCGAGCGCGCCGAGCCCGGCCAGGACACCCGTGGTGTGCCCGAGCACGGCGTTGCGCATGCGGCTCGTCACGCTGCGCGGGTGGGCGAGCAGCACATAGGCGGTGGGCCCGAGGCTCGTGGTGAGCCAGGTGCCCCCGGCCGCCTGCGCGCCGAGCGCGGAGGCCACGTGTCCCGCGGCGCCGACGGCGGCGAGCAGCGCGCCCGCCAGGACCGCGAAGCGCAGTCCGAGCAGGACGCGGGCCGGCAGGCGACGTCTCACCGGTCCGCCTCCAGCGGGTCGAGCACCGCCGCGCACTCCAGCAGCATCGCGTGCACGAAGGCCTGGGGCAGGTTGCCGCGCAGCTGGCGCTCGGTGACGTCGAACTCCTCGGTGAACAGGCCCGGCGGGCCGCACGCCGAGCGGGCCCGATCGAACAGGTGCCGGGCGGTCAGGGCGTCGCCCTGCTGGTGGCAGGCCAGCGACGCGGCGAAGTTGCAGAGCAGAAAGGCGCCCTCGGACGTGCCCAGTGGGCGGTCGTCGGGCCGGAAGCGGTAGGCGTAGCCCTGTCGGGTGAGGTCGGACAGGTAGGTCTCGAGGGTGCGCCGGCTCCGGGGGTCGCCGGGCGGCAGCGCACCGCGCAGCGAGGGCAGGAGCAGGGCGCCGTCGTGGTGGGGATCGCCCGGGGCCCGCTGCCACCGCCCGTCGGGATGGGTGGCGTGCTCCGCGGTGTGGGCCAGCAGCCGGTCGGCGAGGGCCGACCACCGGCCCGCCGTCCCCGCCTGGGCCGGGCCGACGGCGTCGGCGATCTCACGCAGTCCGGCGACGCAGCTCAGGCGGCTGTGGGTCCAGTCGCGGTCGTCCAGTTCCCAGATACCCGCGTCGGGCTCGGTCCACCGGTCCTCGATCGCCGCGGCGGCGACCTGCACCGCACGCCACCCGTCGGCGTCGAGGCGGTCGTGTCGCGCGGCCGCGGCGAAGAGGGTCAGCAGCTCGCCGAAGGCGTCGAGCTGGAACTGGGCCCCGGCCCGGTTGCCGACCCGGCGGCCTCCGCCCGGGTAGCCGGGGACGTCCAGATCGCGCTCACCCGGGACGGCGCCCCCGTCGACCGTGTAGCAGGGGGCCAGGTGGGGGCCGTCGTCGAGCAGCCGCGCGCCGAGGAACGCGACGGCGTCGTCGAGCAGGTCGTGCACGCCCGCGATCGCCGCGGCGCGACCCGCGAAGCACTGGTCGCGGACCCACGTGTACCGGTAGTCGTAGTTGCCCGCGCCGCCGAGCCGTTCCGGCAGGCTCGTGGTCGCGGCGCCGACCATGCCCCCGCTCGAGGTCGTGAGGCCCCGCATCACGCACGCGGCGTGGGCGGCGTCCCGCGGTGCCGCACCGATCCGCGGCGGCGTGGTCTCGCGCCAGCGCGTCTCGGTGCGGTGCCAGGCATGGTCCGGGTCCGGCGCGGGACACCGTGGTTCCTCCCGGGCGAGCTCGAGGACCAGGTCGTGATGGCTGCCGGGCGGTACCTGCAGGGCCAGTTCGAGGCGGAGCGCCCCGTCCCGGTCGACGACGGTCGCCTCCGGGGCCCCGGTCCAGCGCAGGTGCAGCGCCCCGACGCGGCCGCTCCAACAGCCGTCGTCACCCCGCCGCAGCTCGCGCAGCCCCTCCACGCCGAACTCCGCCCGCGGGTCGAGCACGACCCGCACCGAGGCGGGGACGTCCTCGGTGAGGACCCGGCGCAGCAGCACCAGCCGGTCGACCTCGCCGGGGAAGGCGAGGGCCTCGCGGCACTCGAAGTTCCCGGAGTCGGTGGCCCAGCGGTTGCGCCAGACGAGCGTGGCGTCCTCGTAGTGGCCACCCCACACGAACCGCCCGGTCGGCGTGATCGCGTAGTGGCCGGGCGCCCCCATCAGCGACCCGAACACCGCGGGCGAGTCCCAGCGCGGTGCGCACATCCACACGATGTCCCCTCGCGGGCCCACCAGCGCGCCCCGCTCGCCGTCGGCGAGCACCGCGTACTCGCGCAGGACGTGGGGTGACGTGTCGGCGTCGTGCGTCATCGATCCTCCCGTCACGTGATCCGGAACCGTTCCCCGGGATCCACGGTCGTCCCGCCCGCCAGCGGCTTCGGCACGGTCGTGCCGCGACGTCCGGATCGGCCCCGGGAACGTCAGGGGACCGACAGTTCCGGACCCCCTCGCCTCCCGCCGGGCGCGGCAAGCTGGTCGACGAGGAGCGCTGCCTGTCGAGCACACGGCCGGGCCGCGCGCACCGCTCCTGCCAGAGGACACCGAGAGGAAGGCCATGTCCCGTCGCCGGTCGGCCCTGCGCGCCGTGATGGACCACGACCCGATCGACCCGTCGTCCGTCGTCGACGACGCCACGCCGCCGTGGGCGTGCCCAGATCGGCCCGACGCCGATCCGTTGGGGTGCCTGGTCGAGGCCCTCGATCCCCCCGCCTCGGGCCCGCGGGGCGAACGGGCACCGGACGCGTGGGTCGCGGCGCTCCTCGCGGGAGCGGTGGACGCGACGCCCGGCGCGGACCTGGGCAGCGTGACCGAGTTCGGCACCGAGCAGGCGCGGACCTGGGCGGCCACGCTGCCGGTGGCCGAAGAGCTCGACCACCGTGGCGCGGCCTGGGACGAGGGGCCCGGCGCCGACGCGCGGGGCCGGCGGACGCCGCCCGGCACCGTCTCGATCACGGCGATCGACGAGACGGCGGCCCGGCGCTGGCCGCGGTGGTCGGCGCGGGCCCGGGTGGCGGGCGTCGGGGCCACGCTGACCGTGGTGCTGCCCGGTGGACCGCGCAAGCGCCCGGTGGTCCTCGCGCTCCACGGTCCGGAGGTGTCGTCGTTCGGGCAGCCCTCCGCGCTCGTCGCCCGCACGTTCGCGGGGCCGCTCGCGGTCGCCGTGCAGGCCGCCTCGCGCGTCTCGGGCCTCGAGCGCGCGCTGGGGTCCCGCGACGTCATCGGCCAGGCCAAGGGCGTGCTCATGGCACGCCACGGGCTGGACGACCGCGCGGCGTTCGAGCAGCTGGTCGACATCTCCCAGCGCAGCAACGTCCGGCTCGCCGACGTGGCGGCCCGGCTCGTCGCCGGGCCGGAGGCGGGGTCGCACCAGGCCGGACAGCACCTCCCCGGCGGCGACAGCAACCGCTGACCGCTCACGGGGTGGGAGACACCCGAGGAGGAGCCGGATGGTGGTCCACCTGCCGGACCCTGTCGTGCGTGGGCGCGCCGTCGTCGGCGGCGCGCTGGAGGCCGCGATGCGGGCCCGCGTCGAGGGGGAGGTGCGCTTCGACGCGGGCACCCGCGCGGCGTACTCGACGGACGCGTCGAACTACCGCGAGGTACCCCTCGGCGTCGTCGTCCCGCGCGGGGTCGACGACGCCGTGGCCGCGATCTCGGTCTGCCACGAGTACGGGGCCCCGGTGCTCTCCCGGGGCGGGGGCACCAACCTCGCGGGCAGCACCACCACCACGGCGGTGGTGATCGACTGGACCAAGTACTGCCACCGTCTCCGTGGACCCCCGGCGGGGCCCTCGTCGGCGGCGTGCCCGCCGGGGATGGGATCAGCGCGGCCGAGCAGATCGGCATGGCCAGCGGGTTGGGTGCGGTCGTGACCCTGCTCGCCGGTCTGGCGGTCGGCCGGTTCTCCGTGCGCTCGACCGCCAGACGCGCAAGCCTTCGGGTCTGGGGGAGCGGTGCAGGCTCCCTGCTCCCGCGGTCGTCGGCCCATCGTCAGGCGATCGTATGGCGACGGGTGACGGGCGGGGCCGCCCCGCGGGAAAGCCGGGACCCGTGACGACGAGCAACACACGACAGAGCACGACGGCAACGAGCATGACCCTGCACCTCGGACGCGACGAGCTGGTGATCCGGCGGCGGTACGAGGCGCTGAGCATCGTCAACGACATCCTCATCGGCCTCTGGTTCACCATCGGCAGCTTCCTGTTCTTCTCGGAATCGACCACCACGGCGGGGACCTGGCTCTTCGTGGTCGGGAGCATCGAGCTCCTGATCCGGCCGCTGATCCGGATGACCCGCGTGGTGCACCTGCGCCGGCGCACCGGCGCCACGACGGGCGAGGCGATCGCGCACGAGTCCGGCCAGGACTTCTGAGTCCCGGGGACGAGGGGGTGAGCGCAGGGGACGACCTGGCGCGGCGTCCCCCGGCACCCCCGGCACCCGCGCCGCCGCGGGCGGCACCGACGACGACGCGAGGCGCGCCCGGTGGCCGTTCCTGGCGATGCTCGGGACGCCGGCGTTCGGCACCACCTTCGCGATCACGGCGATCAGCACCTACCTGCCCACGCTGCTCGGCGTGGAGTCGGGACCGCTCGTGACCGGCGCCGTGATCGCCGGGGAGGGGGCGGCGGGACTCCTGCTGCCGATCGTCGTCGGTGTCCTGAACGATCGCCGGAGCCGGGTCGTGGCCGACCGGATGCGGTTCGTCCTGCTGGCCGTGCCGCTCTGCCTGGCCGGGCTCCTGCTGGTGGCCACCGACCTCGACACGGTCGTCATCATCTGCGGGGCCGCCGCCTACTTCGTCGGGCACTTCGCCTACCTCACTCCCTACGAGGCCCTCTACCCCGACCTCGTGCCCGACCGCGTCAGCGGGCGCTCGCGGACCGCGGCCTCCTCGTGGCGGTTCGCCGGGCTGGGCGCGGCACTGATCGGCGGCGGATTCCTGATCGACCTCTGGGCCCCCGCCGTGTTCCTGGTCGCCGCCGCGGCCGTCGCCGCGGGCACCGCGACGCTCCTGCGGGTGCTGTGGTCGCGCCGCGACATGACGCTCCCCGGCGCGGGTGGCTCCGGGGCCGGCGCCCTGCGGGCGGTGGGCCGGGTCGTCCGGGACCGCGAGGTGTCGCGGATCCTCCTCGCCACCCTGCTGTGGAACCTCGCGCTCCAGGGCCTCAAGGCCTTCGTGGTGCTCTTCTTCACCGTGGGCCTCGGACGCAGCGCGAGCTTCGTCTCCGGCGTGGTCTTCCCCCTCGTGGCCCTCGGCCTCGTGGCGGCGATACCGCTGGCCGGGCGGGCGGCGGACCGGTACGGGGACCGGCCGGTTCTTGCGGCTGCCTCGGCCGTCTACGGCGCCGGCCTGCTCGGCGCCGGCCTCACCCACAGCTGGTGGATGATCCTGCTCGTCCCCGTGCCCGCCGCGGCCGCGGGCACCGTGATGACGGTGAACTACTCGGCGCTCATGCGGGTCCTGCCCGACGAGCACCACGGGGCCGCCTCCGGGCTCTTCCTGCTCAGCCGGGGCCTCGGGTGCCTGGTCGGGCCGCTCGCGGTCGGGGTCGCGGTCTCCCTCGCGGCTCCCGCCTTTCCCGCCTCCCAGGGCTACGACGCCATGTGGTTCGTCATCGGGCCCGCCGTGCTGGCGGCGGTCCCGCTGCTCCTGTGGCCGTCGCGCCGCCGGTCTGCCTCCTGACCGGCCCCGGCCGACGCGGTCACAGCCGTCGTCAGCGGGTCGCAAGATGGTCGGCCGCTCCCACGGGCAGACCCCGTACGACCACCGACCGCGCCCCGCCCGGTCGGCGCGGGCCCTGGGGCTCCGGACACCTGTGACACCGTGCGTGGAGGTACTCCCGATGACCGACGACGATCAGTCCTCGAGCGTGGCGACGGCGCCGCCCTCTCGACGCGAGGATCGGCGTGACCGCGACCGGCGGTTCACCGGACCCGCCGCTCCCGGTGCATCGGGCCGCACGAGCCGGTGGGGCCCGGCCTGGGTCGGTGCCCTGGTCGCGGGACCCGTGTTCGTGGTGCTCCAGCTGCTGTTCATCGCGTTCGGCTGGATCGGGTTCGGGGTCCGCGGCGTCGGCACCGGTGCGGCGGCGAGCATCGTCAGCGCCCTGCTCGCGATCATCGCGCTCTTCCTCGGCGGGCTCGCCGGGGGAGCGGCGTCCCCGGCCCGCGACATCTCGGTCGACACCACGGTGCAGGGGGCGATGACGTGGGCGCTGACCGCGGGCGGGCTCCTCGGGCTGGGGCTGTTCGGTGGCGGTGCCGTCGCCGGGAACCTCGGGGCCCTGAGCGGGCTCGTCCTGGCGACCGGTCCACCGTGGTCCGCCGCCGACCCGGCCGTCGTCTTCCGGGTCGTCGAGGCCGTCCGGGCCGGCGCCGGATGGGCCGCTCTCTGGCTCGGCGTCGCCTTCCTCGCCGCCGTGGTCGGCACCGGCCTCGGTGCCGGCCTCACCGCCGGCGCAGGGCGCACCACCCCGGGCTGAACACCGTGGTCACCGAGCCCGGGCGGGCAGCGTGGGTGGTGCGGTCTCCGCGGGGTGGGGCGTCGTCGTGGCGGGCTCCTGGGTGACGGTGGGCGGCACGAGTGGCGCGCTCGCGGGGATGACCTCCGGGACACCCTCGGCGGTGACCCCGCATCCGGCCACGACGGTGGCGGCGAGCACGAGCACGACCGCGGACACCCAGCGCCGGCTCACGACGCCACCTCCCGCAGCGCCACGACGAAGCGGGCGCCACCCGCCGGACGATCCTCGATCCACACCCGGCCCCCGTGTCCCTCCACGTGCTGGGCGACGAGCGCGAGACCGAGGCCGGTGCCACCGGTGTCCCCACCGTCCCGGCCCGTCCGTGCGCCCCGGGCGAAGCGCTCGAAGACACGCTGCCGCAGCTCGGCCGGCACGCCGGGACCGGCGTCGTCGACCTCGATCACGGCGTGCCCGTCCCGACGCAGGACGCCCAGCCGCACGACGCCGCCGCCGTGGTGCCGGGCGTTCTGGCACAGGTTGGCCAGGACCTGGTCCAGGCGTCGCCGGTCCGCCATGACCAGGGGCGCCGGCGTCGCGACGTCGATCCGCGCCCCGGCGACGAGATGGTCGGGCACGTTCTGGACGATGCCGGCCAGGTCGACGGGTTCGAGGTCCTGGCTGTGCGGAGCCTGGATACCGCGCGAGATCTCGAGCAGGTCCTCGACCATGCGGTGGAAGCGCCGCACGTCGGCGGTGAGCAGGTCGACCGCCCGGCGCGCGGCGTCGGGCAGCTCCTCGCGCCGGCGGTGCAGCACCTCCCCGGCGTTGATCATGGTGGTGAGCGGGGTGCGCAGCTCGTGGCTGACGTCGCCGGCGAACCGCGCGTCCCGTCGCACCCGTTCGGCGAGCGCGTCGGCGGTGGCGTTGAACCGCGCGGCGAGCGGGGCGAGGTCGGCCTCGTGCCGGACCGGGAGCCGCGCGGCGAGGTCTCCCTCGGCCATCCGACCCGCGGCGTCGGTGAGCTCGGTCAGTGGCAGCAGTGCGCGGCGAGCCGTCCACCAGCCGAGCAGCACCCCGAGCAGCCCCGCCAGGACCGTGCCCGCCACCAGCACCGCCGACACGAAGCGCAGCGTGCGATCGAGCTCGGTCAGCGGCGCGAGACGGACGAAGACGTCCCCGGTCGCGCCGACGGGCATCGCGACGGCGAGGACCGGGGTCCCTCCGAGGACGACGCGTTGTCGCGACGTGGTGCCGGCGGCCGCGAGGTCGACGAGGGCCGCCGGGACCATCGCGGGATCGACCTCCCGGCCGGCGGTCGTCCAGCGTCCGCCGCTGCGGAGCAGCACGGCGGTACCCGGCTCGCCGGTGAGCCCGACGAGCAGGGTCGGCAGTTCGTCCGAGCCGCGCCGGAGGCTGTCCGCCACGAGCCGGCCGTCGACCGTGGCCTGGGTGGTCGCACCACGCTCCCGCTGCTCGAGCATGTAGCTCGAGGCCAGTTGCCAGGTGGTGACCGCCAGCAGCCCGGCGATCGCGGTGCTCACGAGGCCGAAGGCGAGCGCGACGCGCCACCGCAGTGACACCGTCCGCCACGAGCGGGTCAGGCGCTCACTCATGGACCCGTGCGGTAGCCGGAGCCTCGCACGGTCAGCACCAGGGTCGGCTCGTCCGGGTCGGGTTCGATCTTGCGGCGCAGCCGGCGGACGTGGACGTCGAGCAGCCGGGTGTCGCCGAAGTAGTCGTATCCCCAGACCCGTTGCAGCAGATGCTCCCGGGTCACCACGTCCCCCCGCGCCGCGGCCAGCTCCGCGAGCAACCGGAACTCGGTGTGCGTGAGGTGGACCTGCTGCCCGGCGCGCTCCACCACCTCGCGACTGCGATGGATCACCACGTCCCCGAGCGTGACATCGGACGTCGACCCGCCGTCGTCGGCGTCGCCGGACGGGCGACGCCGACGACGCAGGAGGGCCCGGATGCGTGCCGAGAGCTCCCCGGCGATCAGTGGCTTGGTGACGTAGTCGTCGGCCCCGGCCTCCAGCCCGGCGATGACGTCGGCGGTGTCGGAGCGCGCGGTGGCGATGATGATGGGCAGGTCGCCGCGGGAGCGCAGCGTCGAGCAGACCTCGATCCCGTCGATGCCGGGCAGCATGAGGTCGAGCAGGACGACGTCGAGGTCGGGGTCGACGAGCTCGAGCGCCTCCTCCCCGGTGGCGGTCTCCACGATCTCGTAGCCCTCGTCGGCCAGGGCGAGTCCGAGGGCCTGACGGATGCGCTCGTCGTCCTCGACGAGCAGGACACGCGTCGTCATCGCCCACATCCTCCAGCAGCGTCGGTGCGGTGACGGTACTCGTCGTCGTGGCGCACGAAGGGTTCCTGGCACTCCGACGGCGTCGTCGTCAGGTGATCGTCAGGTGACTCCCTGGCCTCCCTGACGATCTGCAGGCCGGGGCGCCGTCGAGTGACGATCTGCTCGAGGAGCTACCGCCGGAAGTCCACCTCGTCCAGCCGGGTCTGGACGCTCCGTCCGCTCTCCCAGGCGTTCGCGCCCGGCTCCACGTCGGGCATCGGGATGTCGGCCCGGTACTCCCGCTTGTGCGACGTGGACACGCCCAGCCGCCGATCGCGCTGCTCGATCATCGTGTCGTCGGCCTGCCCGTCGGCGGTGAAGCCCATCATCAGTTGCGGCACGCCGTACGGGAAGTCGTCCCGGTCGTACTGCCAGGAGTGGAAGGTCTTGCCGTAGGTCGTCACCAGGTCGGAGACGTAGGCGTGCTCGGCCCTCTCGGGGATGCCCGGAGCGACCAGGGAGCCGGACTTCACCTCGTAGTGGTGGCTGTGCCACAGCCGCTTCTCGTCCTCGGGCAGCTCCCGGAACCGCTCGCGGCTGACGATGTACTCGATCCCGATCAGGCGGGCGTCCGACGCGTTGCGATCGAAGATCACGCACTGGTGCAGGTCGTGCCGCAGGTGGATGCAGAAGTGTGAGGCCTCGACCTGCCGGCCCATGTCGTCGGCGTACATGTGGAAGCCGTTGAGGAAGGTGCTCATGGCGTCGATGGGGTGCTGAGGCTGCATGGCCCCTGCCGCGACGTCGAGGACGCGGTGCTTGAGGGGATGCCCCTGACCGACGCGGGCGGCCGCCGTCGCCTTGCGTCCGACCAGGAGGCCGGCCGCGGCAGTGGCCCCGGCGGCGACGCCGACACCGACCGACGCGACGAGCCTCCGACCGGCGCCGTCTCGACGACGTGCTCCTTCGTGTGTGTCGCTCATGGGTCGGACTTCCCGGGCGTCGTGACGACGGAAACGCGTGGCCGGCTCGATCCCGGTGCTCCCGTCCCGACGTGCGCAGGTCGGGAAGGACCCCGAGCCAGGGGTCGGCCATCCGCTCGACGTAGGTGGGGGACTGGCTGCCGTTGACCCCCTCGCTGGTGCGCCACTACGGTCGTGATCGAGAGACAGGACGGTCTCTCTCAGTCCGTTCCGCCCGTCGGGCGGGTGGTCCCGGTTCGATGGGATCCGTCTCGAAGGAGAGATGCATGCACGGCTTCGATCCGCGCGCGACGACCGGAATCCCGACCGAGCCGGTCGGCTCGATGCCCCGGCCGCAGAGACTGCAGGACGCCTACGCGGCCTACGACGAGGGCAGGATCGACAAGGCGGCTCTGGAGGCCGAGCAGGACGCCGCGGTGCAGGACACCCTCGACCGCTACGCGAAGACCGATTCGCCGATCATCTCCGACGGTGAGCAGCGGTGGTCGTCGTTCGCGACCTATCCGATCACCGACACCCTCGCCGGCACCGGGCTGGCGCCGAGTCTGGGCCCGGGGGGCCAGTTCTTCGCGATCTTCGCCGACGGGCACGGCCGCCAGCTCCCGAAGCTGGTCAAGGGGCCCTTCGAGTACAGCCACTACGCGGTCGAGACGCTGCGCAAGTCGCTGCCGCTGGCCTCGAAGCCGATGAAGCAGGCCGTCATCTCGCCCTCGATGCTCGCGCTGCTCTACCCGCTCAAGGAGCCGGTGGAGGGTTACTCGCGCGAGGACTTCGAGGCCAAGCTGATCGACGAGTGCGAGCGGGACATCCGCCAGTGCTTCGACGCGGGCGCCGCGCGGGTCTCGGTGGACTTCACGGAGGGCCGTCTGGCCACCCGGGAGGACCCCCGCAACCCCTGGACCGGGGCCGGCCTGCTGCCCCACTTCATCGAGCTGATCAACGGCGTCATGGCCCGCTTCAGTGCCGAGGAGCGCGCGGACATCGGCGTCCACACCTGCCCGGGTGGCGACCGGGACTCGGTGCACTCCGCCGACGTGCCCTACAACAACCTGCTGCCCGAGATGTTCAAGATCAACGCGGGCTACTTCCTCATCCAGCTCGCCAGCGAGCGCGACAAGGACCCGGTGTACGAGGCGATCGGGCAGAACCTGCGCACCGACGCCGACGGCGTGACGCAGATGGCCTACCTCGGCGTGATCAACCCCGGCAACCCGCGGGTGGAGAGCGCCCAGGAGGTCAGTGAAAGGCTCCAGCGCGCCGCGAACTTCATCGCCAAGGAGCAGATCGGGGCCACCGACGACTGCGGCTTCTCCCCGTTCTCCATCGACGAGAAGCCCAACCACGGGTCGCCGGACTTCGCCCGCGACATCGCGTTCCAGAAGATCGAGAACCGGGTCGCGGGCACCCGGATGGCCGCCGAGAAGCTGGGCGTGTCATAGGACTGCACTTCCGGTCCGGCCGCTGCGACGAACCGCCGGGCCGGGAACTGTTCGTCGAGATGATCGCACTGCTCGACGCCCAGTACCCGGCCCGCGCGGTCCGGCCCGGCTCGACCACCGAGCCCGACGAGATGGCGCCACCGCACGGCTGCTTCCTGGTGGGTTTCCTCGACGAGCGTCCCGTCGCCGTCGGCGGGCTGCGGCGCCTCGACGACGAGGTCTGCGAGATCAAGCGGATGTACGTCGTCCCCGACGCCCGCTCGGCGGGTGTCGGACGGGCACTGCTCCTCGCCCTCGAGGACGCCGGCCACGAGCTCGGTTACCAGCGCGTGCGGGTCGACGCCGGAGTCCACCAGACCCACAGCATCGGTCTCTTCGAGCGCACCGGCTACCGGCGGATACCGCCCTACAACGCCAACTACATCGCCGTCTACTTCGGGGAGAAGTCCCTGACCTGATCGGGGCCGGCGGCGAGGCCGTGGGACGCCAGCAGGAGCACGCCGAGCTCTCGCGCCGCGGCGGCCGCGCGGCGATCACCCTCGTGCGCCGCCATGATCGAACCCTTCATCAGGATGTGCCACTGCCGGGCGAAGTCCTCCGGGCCGTCGATCCCCGCCTCGACGGCCAGGTCGCCCAGGTAGCTCCGGATGCGCGCGAGGTGTCCGATCGCGGCGCGGAAGACCACGTCGTCCGGGTCGTTGACCTCCATCATCGTGGTCAGGAACGAGCAACCCTCGAAGTCCTCGCGGGCGAACCACTCGTCGAACAGATCGAAGATCGCGAGGAGCCGCTCGGCCGGTCGGCGCCCACGCTGGCTGCTCTCGTGGATCAGCCACTGCTCGGTCCACAACCGCTCGCGACGGGCCAGGAACGACACGATCAGATCGTTCTTGGTCGGGAAGTTCCGGTAGAACGTCATCTTCGCGGTGCCGGCCCGGGCGACCACCGCGTCGACACCGACGTCGCGGACGCCGTGGCGGGCGAACAGCTCGTACGCCGCGTCGCTGATCCGGTCCCGACCGCTGCGCGACTGCGAGGCGCCCGACGCCTCGCCCTCTGTTGTCACCTTCGCTCCCACGGCCGACGACCCGTCCGAGTCTAGGTCGGCCGGGCGTCTCCTCGAACGTGCAGGAGGCCGTGGGCCGCGCACCGTGCGCAACACCACAGCCCGAGAGACCAGCACGAACGCGGTGTCACGCGGTGTCTCCGGCGCCGTGGGCGTCGAGTCCGGCCGGTAGGCCGAAGGCCGCGAAGATCTCGGGATCCTGGAACACCGAGTTCCGGCTGATGCCGCGGTCCGTGACGGTGAAGACCTGGAGCGTGTGCAGCTCGTAGGCGTCACCGACGCGCCGGTAGGCGGCGAACCCGGACTGGCCGTTGGCCGCGACAGCCCTGAGGACCCAGTCCCGGCCGGCCTGCTCGAAGACCCACTCCATGAAGACGCCGTAGTTGTCGGGGCCGGCGAACCAGTTGAGCATCGGCGGCATCTCCATGACGACGTCCTCGGTGAGCAACTGCTTCAGGCCGTCGACGTCGGCGTTCGCGAACGCCTGCATGTAGCGCTCCACCCACGCGCGCTGCTCCGCAGCGGACGGCTCGCGGAGACCGTCGGGCTCGGCCTCGACCTCCTTCACCCGGGCGCGCGCCCGCTGCAGGGAGCTGTTCACCGACACCACGGTGGTGCCGAGGACGTCGGCGGCCTCGGCGGCGGTGAAGCCCAGCACGTCACGCAGGATCAGTGCACCGCGCTGACGGGCCGACAGGTGTTGCAGGGCGGCGGCGAACGCCAGCCGCAGGCTGCTGCGGTCGATCACGGACCCGAGCGGGTCGCCCGCCGCCAGCGAGGAGTCCGGTAGGGGCTGGAGCCACGACGCGCTCTCTCCCGGCCGGAACGGCGCGAGCGGCTCGGAGGCGGTCACCAGTCCCGACGGCAACGGCCGGCGACCGCGTCCCTCGAGGGCGGTCAGGCAGGCGTTCGTCGCGATCCGGTAGAGCCACGTGCGCAGCGAGCTGCGGGTCTCGTCGTACCGCTCCCGTGCCCGCCAGGCCCGCAGGTACGTCTCCTGCACCAGGTCCTCGGCGTCCTGCGGCGAGCCGAGCATGCGGTAGCAGTACGCCAACAGCTCCGGACGGAACGGCTCGACCGACCGATCGAAGCCCTCGACCCTCGTCACCACCCCGCGGCTCCTCCTCGCGCCCTCACGTCACCGATGCGTCGTCCGGCAGGCCCCCTACGGCTCCGGGGTCCGTGCGGGACTGTTGTGGTAGGCGGCGATCAGCCACCGACCGTCGCGCTTCTCGAGCACCCAGGTGTTGTTCACCTTCGCCGCGTCAGGGACCTCGGTCTGGCTGCCGAAGAGGATGCCGGACTCGCTGACGACGATCGCCGCGTCCCTGCCGACGAACCGCATGCCGAGCTTCTTGTTGTAGGTCGACGTGTCCTTGAGCGGTCCCGCGAACGCCCGGGCCATGTTCTCGCGGATCACCTCACGGCTCCCGCGGAGCGAGCCGGGCATGATGGCCGTCGCGTCCTCGGTGTAGTCGGCCACCATGCCGTCGGCGTCCCCCGCCGACCACGCCCGGTACGAGTCGGCCATGACGGCCTCGATGGCGGCTTCGTCCTCCGGTCGGCTGTCCGACACGTGATCATCTCCTCCAGACCCTGTCCGCCCGGTCGGTCCGGGGAACGCACCCGGTACATACCGCCGCGGCCGCCGGGATTCATCGCGCCGGCGGACAGGGATTCGGGGCGTCCCGCCGGCCGGACTCCGATGCGTCCCGCCGACGGGTCCGGGCTGCGACGATCGCGGCATGACCACGTTCGTCCTGAGGCTGGAAGGTCCCCGGCCGACCTTCGCGCTCGACATGACCGACGAGGAACGCGAGGTCATGGCCCGCCACGCCGCCCACTGGCAGCCGTACCTCGACTCGGGTCGGATGGTGGTGTTCGGGCCCGTCCTCGACGAGACCGGTTCGTTCGGGCTCGGCGTCGTCGACGGGGTCGACGAGGCGGAGCTCCGGGCCTTCGCGGCTGCCGACCCGGCGGTCACCTCGGGAACCGCGCGCCTGCTGATCGGCACGATGCTCGCCGGGTTCGTCCGGCCCGCCTAGCCCCGGGCTGGGTGCCAGCACTCATCGCGTCGGCGTGCTGGCACAGCAGAGATCGCCGCCAGGTCCTCCTAGGTTCGGGAGCACGGCCGACCCCCCCGGCCACCCCGAGCAGGGAGGAACGTCGCCGATGAGCAGCCCGAGCCCGTCCGGATCGTTCGACGGCCCCGCAACGTCGGCGACGGCGTCCTCACCCCGGCCGTCGCGTCCGCCCGAGGTGACCAGGTCGGTGGGGTGGTGGCTGGCGGCCGTCGTCCTGCACGTGGTCTCCCTGATCGCCGTGTACGTCTCCGTCGCGTCGATCACGGGGCGGACCCCCACCGGAGCGCTGTTCGGCGCGCCCCACATCGGGTTCGTCGTCGTCTCCGCGGTCGTCGCCGCCGCGCTGGTGGTGGCGATGCGCAACGGCCGCAACGGGGCCCGCATCACGCTCACCGTCCTCGGCGGCCTGAGTGTCGTCGGCACCGTCGTCGGGCTGGTCTTCGCCCTGGCCGTCCCCACGCCGCGCGGGGCGACGGTCACCCTGGGCGGGCCGGTCGGGGTCGTCGTCGACCTCGCGCAGACGGTCTGCATCGTCGTCGCGATCGTGCTGATGTACCGCCCCCACGCGAACGCCTACTTCGGGCGGGCGCGGCACTGACCTCCGCGTCGGGTTCGCCGGGCCACGGCCATGACGACCAGCAGCACCCACTACGAGCTCCTCGGTGTCCCCGCGGGGTGCTCGCAGTCCGAGATCCGCGCGGCCTACCTGCGGATGGCCCGTCGGGTCCACTCCGATCACGGCGGCAGCGACGCGCTCTTCCGGCTCGTCCAGGAGGCCTACGAAGTCCTCCACGACCCGGCGCGACGTGCGGCGTACGACCGCACGCTGCGGTCGACGGGCCGCGACACGGGCGAGCGGCGGGAGCGCGAACAGCAGGCACGTGAGCAGCGCGAGCGCGAGGACCGCGATCGGCGCGCGCGGGAGCAGCGGGAGCGCGAGGAGCGCGAGCGGCAGACGCGCGAGCAGCAGGCGTGGGAGCGGCACGTCCGCGCGGAGCGCGCGTCCTCACAGCGGCGTGCGGGGTGGTGGTGGGCCGCGGCGGTGGCGGTCGTCGTGGTCGTGACGGTGGTGTTCGTCCTCTCCTCGGGCTCCCCGACCGGCGGAGTGTCCCCCGCGGCCTCGCTGCGCCGGATCGCGGTCTCGGTCGACGCGGTCGCTGTCGCGCCGGGTGGGCGCACCGCCTACGCGGCCGACACGTCCGGGAACCTCGTCGTCATCGACGTGGCGGCCGGCGCGGTCCTCCGCACGGAGCACGTGCAGGACGTGGCGCCCAGCGCCTACCCCACACCGTCCCTGGCCGTGGCGCCCGACGGCGCGCGGGTCTACCTGTCCTACAAGTCGAACTCGTTCCTGCCGGGGTCGACGGCGATCACCGTTGTCGACGGCAGGACCGGGAGCCGCACCGCCGATCTCCCGTACCCGGACGCGAACGCCGTGGCCGTGTCGGCCGACGGCCGGGAACTGTACGTCGCCACCGACGAGCGGATCGCCGTCGTCGACACGGCCAGCGGCACCGAGGCGAGGTCGCTGCCCCTCCCGGCCACGGCGTTGGCCCCGACGACCGGTGGCCGGGCCTACGTCGTGACGGCCAGCAGGGTCGCCCTCGTCGATCTGGCCCGCGGCGTGGTGGTCGGGCGACCCGCGACCGTCGGGTTCTCGACCCGGGACCTCGTGGCCGCCCCGGACGGGACCCGCGCGTACCTCTCGTCGAACAGCACCGCGGACGGGACCGCCGCGGTGAGCACCTTTCGGCCCGACACCGGTGGTGTGGCGCTCTCGTACGTCGCGCCGGGCACCCCGGCGCGGCCGGCGGCACCCGAGGGGCTCGCCGCCTCCGCGGACGGACGCCGGCTGTACGCGGTCTTCGGGTATCCGTCCTCGCCGTCGCCACCGGCCAGCACGCTCGCGGCGCTCGACACGTCGACTCCCCAGCTGCGCCCGCCCGGGGAGGTGAGCGTTCCGCCGGCGCGCTGTCTCGTCGCCGCCCCGGACGACGGCCAGGTCTACGTCTGCTCGTCGTCGTCCGTCTCGACCTACGACGTCTCGGGCTGACGTCCGATGCCCGCGGCCATCGCCTGAACCGTGCGGGGGCGGCACTGACGTCCGTCCGGCGTAACGCCGTCGGCCGGAGTGCGATGGACCATGTGCTATGAGCACCGTGGCGGTCACCTCTCCCTCGGCCGCCCGACGACCGGTCCCGGGTCGTCCGAGGACGGAGAGCTGGTCGCTCCTCGCCGTCGCGGCGGCCCTGGGCGCCACGGTGTGGACCGCGGTCTGCTACCTGCCCGAGCTGTCGGTGCGGCCCCTGACGAGCGCGGCCGCGCTCCTGGTCGCGGTGGGGTTCGCCGTCGCGGCGGTGGTGGTGGCCGCCCAGCCCGGACGGCGGTCCGCGGGTGTGGTGCTCGCCGCGACCGCCGTGCTCTGGCCGTTGAACAGCCTGGGTGGCTGGAACGTCGGGGCGATGCCGCTGGTGCGCCAGCTCGCGGAGTGCGTCTTCTGGGTGCTGCTGGTCGCCGCGGTCCTGCTGTACCAGCATTCGCAGTTCGGTCTGCGTGAGCGCCTCTTCATGACGTGGATCGCCGTCGAGTTCGTCGGCGGCCAGCTGCTGTGGGTCGCGATCTCGCGGCCGGAGTGGTCGGGCCAGCCCGCCGACGCGTGGTGGCCCTCCCTCGCTCCGGACCCGGCGGTGTTCGAGGTCGTCCGGGCGGTGCTGGCGGCGCTCTACCTCCCGTCCACGGTGCTGTTCGCCGCGCTGGTGCTGACGCGGACGCGCCGGATCGCGCCGGTCGACCGGTACTCGATCGCGCCGGTGGTCGGCGCCATCGCCGTCGGCGGGGCGGCGGCCGGGTTCTCGTGGTCGTTCTACGAGGGCACCACGCTGCTGGTGGCGGTGCTGCTGGTCCCGCTGCCCCTCGCGTTCGTGTACGCCGCCACCCGGCTCTCCCGGCTGCGGCTGCGGCTCACCGAGGCGCTCGACGCCTCGACCGCCCCGGACGGCACCGGCCCGCACGCCGAGGTCACGGCGGCCCTGCGGTCGGTCCTGCGCGACCCGCAGCTGTCGATGACGTTCTGGTCGGCCGAGCGCGGCGAGTGGATCGGGGAGACCGGCCAGGTGCGCGCGCCCTTCGCGGAGGGCCGGGTCGAGATCCCGGTCCTGCGAGCCGACGGCCGCCTGTGCGCCGTGGTGAGCACCCGGGCGACCTCGCTCGCCGCCCGCCGCGAGGTGGAGGCGGCGGTCCGTCTCGCGGGCACCGTCATCGAGAACGCCGGACTGCGCGCGGTGGTGCAGGCCCAGGCGGAGGCCGTCGGCCGGGCGCACGCCCGCACGGTGCAGGCCGGGGTCGAGGAACGCCGCCGCCTCGAGCAGGATCTCCACGACGGTGCCCAGCAGCGGCTGCTCGGGGTCCTCACCCTGCTCGCGGTCGCCCGTCAGGGCGCCGCCGGCGGGGACGGGACCGCGGTCGACCGTGTCGAGCGCGAGGTGCGCAAGGCCCTGGCCGAGCTCCGCGACCTCGCCCATGGCCTGCACCCGACGGTGCTGACCCGCGACGGCCTCACCGAGGCGCTGACCGAGCTGGGGGAGCGGCTCGCCCTGCCGGTCGACGTCCGGGTCGGGGTGGGCCGGCTCGAGCCGGCGCTCGAGACGAGCATCTACTACGTGGTGAGCGAGGCCCTCACCAACGTCGGAAAGCACGCCGGGGCGGAACGGGCCTGGGTGCGAGTCGCGCCCGGTGACGTCGGGGTCGACGTGGAGGTCCGGGACGACGGCGTCGGTGGTGCCGACCCCACCGGTCGCGGCCTGCTCGGGCTGGCCGACCGCGTCGTCGCCCTCGGTGGTCGGTTCATCCTGCACAGCCCCGCGGGGGCCGGCACCCGCATCCGGGCGTGGGTGCCGTGCGGGTGATCCTCGCCGACGACGCGGCCCTGTTCCGGTCGGGGCTGGCGGGCCTGCTCACGGACGTCGGCGTCGAGGTCGTGGCCGAGGCCTCGGACGGACCGGGCCTGATGGCCGCGGTCGAGGCCACGGAGCCGGACGCCGTCGTCGTCGACATCCGGATGCCCCCGACCTTCGTCGACGAGGGCGTGGTGGCCGCCGAGCAGCTCCGGCGGACGCGGCCCCGGTTGGCGGTGCTGGTGCTGTCGGCCCACGTCGAGAGCGGCCTCGCGGTCCGGCTGCTCGGCGCCGGCTCCGGCCGGGTGGGGTACCTGCTCAAGGACCGCGTCACCGACGTCGCGGCCCTGCACCAGGCCCTCGTCCGCCTGCTCGACGGCCAGGCCGTCATCGACCCCGACGTCGTCTCCGGCCTGCTCGACCGCCGCGTCGCCCGCAGCCCGCTCGACCAGCTGAGCGGCCGCGAACGGGACGTGCTCCGGGCGATGGCCGAGGGTCGCTCCAACGCCGGCATCGCGGCGGTGCTGCACCTCAGCGAGCGCACCGTGGAGAACCACATCGCCCACCTGCTGACCAAGCTCGACATCGACGCCGATCCCGAGCACCACCGTCGGGTCCGCGCCGTGCTGCTCTGGCTCCGGGACGCCGCGCGGACGCACTGAGGGCTGGGTGCCAGCACCCATCCGAGGTCGGGTGCCGGCACACAGGCCCGCGCCCGCCGCTATCCCTAGCGTCGTCGTCGAGGGGATCGGCGGCGACGGACGGGGAGGGTGGACGTGTCCACCGTGATCATCAGTGTGATCGTGCTCGTGGTGCTGTTCTTCGTGGTCCGCGAGTGGCGGGCCACCAGGACTCCGCCCGCGCCGATCCTGGGTCGCCCCGCGGCGGTCCCGGCCCGCTCCGCCCGGACGCCGGGCCGACACCCCGCCTACGACGTCCCGGTCGGGAGCAGCAAGGACACCGTGCTGCGACGGCTCGGGGAGCCGAGCGGCGGTCGCTCCACCGGGGCGGACATCTTGCGGGGGTCCGAGGTCGTCGCCGGCTTCGGCAGCCTCGGCGGCGGATTCCTCCGGACCGAGTACTGGCTCTACGAGAACGCGCCGCGGGGACACGACACGAAGATCGTCATCAGCGCCCGCGGGGTGCTGGAGAGCCTCGAGGTCGTCCCGCACGCGGGCAACCCGCGGGGCGTGCCGCGTCACGTGATCTCGGCGCCGGACCGGCGGCAGCCGATGGCCGCCCGGTGGGCGGCGGACCGCGAGTCCGTGCTCGGCAACCGGGACGACACGGCCCGCGCGCTGGCGGAGTTCGCCGAGACCGCCGCCATCGAGGACGTCGAGCTGGGTCTCACCGACCGCCAGAAGGACCAGCGGTACGACCGGCCGCACCTCGACGCCGTCCTCGACGACCCCGGGCAGCCCGCGTGGATGCGCGCCCCCGTCGCGGTACGGGCCATCGGCCGTGAGCTCGACCGGCGCGGCGGCTTCTCGCTGATGCAGGACACCTACTACCGCGCCCGGGAGCTCAGCAGCACCCCCGGCCGTGTGAGCGTCGTCGAGCTGCTCTGGGACCGCATCGGCGACTGGGAGCGCTAGGCCCCGAGCATGACCTGCGGGTCGCCGGACCAGAACCTGTTCTCGATCACGAGCCGCGACATGCGCCAGGCCCCGTCGTCGCGGACGTAGGTCATGTCGTAGCGGTTGTCCATCGTGCAGTGGCGGTCGCGGACGCCGGGCGGGTGGTGGATGGCCTGGACGAGGGCCGTGACGCGGAACCCACCGGCCTCGGCGTGCAGGACGCGGACGTTGGTGACGCGGTGCAGCGTGTCCATGGGTCCGACGCTGGCCGCGACGCCGTCGAGGATGCCCCGGCGGCCCTCGAGGACGGGGAAGTCGATCCCCATGGCGCGGGCGGCGGGTCCGAAGTCCAGCGTGGCGTCGGTGGTGAACACCGGGCCGAGGATTGCGGGGTCGTGCTCGTCGATGCCGGCGGCGAAGTCGGCGAGCGCGGCGGCGATGTCCAGCCGGTCGTCGGCGGTGAGGGAACGGGTCGGGGTGGGGGTGGCCATGGAGGTGGTCCCTTCGGTCGATGGGGGACGGCGTCAGCCGTCGACGGTGGTCCAGGGGTCGTAGGTGGGGTCGGCGAGCAGGGCGTGCAGCCGCCGGCGGCGGAACCCGTTGTTGCCGCCGCTGAACAGCGGGTAGGCGAGGGCGTCCTGGAGGAGCCCGGCGAGGGGCAGGTGGTGGCCGTAGGAGTCCACGCCGATGACCCGCATGAGCTCCACCAGCGTCTGGACGGCCGCCTCGGAGCCGAAGATCTTGGTGTGGACCGACAGCTCCTCGGCGGCCGGCGAGCCGCTGTCCACCGCGGCGCAGGCCGCCCGGGTGAGGCCGCGGACGGCCTCGATCCGGGTCTTGACGTCGGCGAGCGCGAACCCCACGCCCTGGTGCTCGACCACCGGGACGAGTCCGCCGCGACGGTCGGTGCGCGCGAACCCGAGGGCGACGTCGAACGCCGCGCGCATCACGCCCGCGGCGCACGCGCCGATGAGGGCGCCGCCGAACGACGCCGCGACGATCCCCAGCCCGTCGCCGACCTCGCCGACCACGTCGGCGTCCGGCACGCGGACGTCGGTCAGGGTGAAGCGGGGCAGCAGGTGCGCGCGGTGGCCGAGCGGGTCGAGGAGCTCGGTGATCTCCAGGCCCGCGATCGGCCCCGGGACGAGGAGCACCGCGGTCGAGCGGCGCGGATCGGGGTCGTCGCCGGCGCGGCAGACGACGCTCATGAGGTCGGGCCCGGTGCCGTCCCAGCCCGTCGCGTGGGACACCCACTGCTTCTCGCCGCGGATCGTCCACCACCCGTCGGCGTACCGGGCCGTCGTCCGCAGCCCGACGTCGAGCCCGGTGCCGGGATCGGCCTGGTCGAGGTTGGCGGTGCCGCCCGGCTCGGACAGCGCGAGGGAGGCGACGGGGGTCCCGGACGTGGCCAGGAACGGGGGCAGGTACCGGGCGTGCTGGTCCGGTGACCCGGCGCGCAGCAGGGGGGTCAGGCCGAGGCCGGTCGAGAACAGGTGCAGGGCGACGCTCGGGTCGCCGGCGACGAGCTCCTCGGCCATCGCCGCGGTCGCGGCCGCGCCCGTCCCGTCGCCGCCGAGCGCCTGGGGGACGAGACGGCGCAGGAAGCCCGCCTCCACCATCTGGCGGTAGAAGGGGCGGGTGGCCCGGTAGCGCTCGGTCGCGGTGGGCAGGGGGTCGGTGACCTCGCGGACGTGGGCGAGGACGTCGCCGGCGAACTCGCGGGCCCGGGCACGGAGGGTCGCCTGGTCGTGGGGGAGGGCGGTGGCGGTCACGGCGGTGGTCCTCAGTGGCCCGCGCTCTGTCCGCCGTCGACGTGCAGGGTCTCCCCGGTCACGAAGGTGGCGGACTCGAGGTAGAGGACGGCGTGCACGATCTCGTCGATCTCGCCCATGCGGCCCACGGGGTGGAGACCGGCGTAGGCGTCGTAGGCCTCGACGGGGTGCATCGGGGTCTTGATGATCCCCGGCGACACGGCGTTGACGCGCACGCCGGAGCCCGCGCACTCGATGGCCAGTGACCGGGTCGCCGCGTCGAGCCCGCCCTTGGTGAGGGACGCGAGCACCGAGGGAACGGCGCTCATGGGGTGGTCGACCAGGGAGGTGGTCAGGGTGACCACGTGGCCGCGCCCCCGCTCGAGCATCGCCG
This sequence comes from Actinomycetospora chlora, assembly GCF_039542135.1. Lineage (NCBI taxonomy): Bacteria > Bacillati > Actinomycetota > Actinomycetes > Pseudonocardiales > Pseudonocardiaceae > Actinomycetospora > Actinomycetospora chlora. The sequence continues at coordinate 50,140 of NZ_BAABHO010000016.1, read as the reverse complement.
CGACCGCGCGCCGGGTGATGCCGAAGAAGCCCGCGAGGTTGAGGCCGACCATCGCCGCGAAGTCCTCGTCGGTGGAGGCGGTGAAGGGCTTGGCGAGGAACGTGCCCGCGTTGTTGACCAGCGTGTCGACGTGCCCGAACCGCTCCAGCGCCGCGTCGACGACGCGCTCGGCGGTCCGGGGGTCGGTGAGGTCGCCCGGCACGGCGTGCACCTGCGGGTCGTCCGACGGCGCGATGCTGCGCGAGGTGGCGACGACCGCACAGCCGAGCTTGCGGTAGCCCTCGACGACGCCGGCGCCGATGCCGCGTGACGCGCCGGTGACGATGACGACCTTCTGGTCGGTCGCGTTCATGGTTCCTCCTCGGGACGTGCGGGATCGACCGGGCCGCCGGCGGGCGGCCCGGGGGTGTGCTCGGGATGGGGTGTCTCAGGCGCGCAGCGGGCGCGGGCCGCCGCGGTCCCACCGGCCGGACCGGCGGATCTCGCCGGCCGTCATGCCGAACTCGGCCTTGAGAGCCCGGCTCAGGTGCTCGGTGTCGGTGATGCCCCACCGGGCGGCGATCGCCGCGGCGGTGCGGCCGTGCAGCGACTCGTCGACGAGGTCGCGGCAGACCCGCTCCAGGCGTTGCCGCCGGATCCAGGCCGACAGGGTGCTGCCGGTGGGCGCGAGCACCTTGTGCAGGTACCGCACGGACACCCCGTGGGCCCGCGCGACCGACTCGACGGTGAGCCCCGGGTCGGACAGGGACGCCAGGCAGTGGGCGAGCACCCGGTCGGCGAGGTCGTCGCCCGCGCCCTGGGGCGCGATGTCCACCAGCTCGGCGATGACGAGCGAGACGATCGCGTCGGCGAGGTACTCCTTGCTCCGGCTCGCGGCGCCCAGGGTGCAGGCGTCGACCTTCGCCGCGAGCCCCTCGAACAGCGCGCCCACCACGTCACGGGGGCCGTGGTCGGTCCCGACGGCGACCGCCGTCCGCCCGGCGAGCGCGTCGGCGTGCGAGCCCAGCGCCGCGACCGGGACGGTGACGACGACCGCCTCGTAGGGCTCCCAGAACGTGACCTCGTAGGGCCGCGAGGTGACGTAGTTGACCAGGTCGCCCGGGCCGAGCAGGCCGTGCCGACCGTCCTGGGTGACGCCGGCCCGTCCCGTGCGGAGCAGGGCGACGGTGAGGAGGTCGGGGTCGTCGGGCTCGATGAGCCCGGGGCTCCGGGTCAGGACGCACGGGCTGCCGCTGACCACGCTGACCCCGACCTCGCCCGCCGCCGCGCTGCGCACCGAGCTGTGGAAGGTCCCGTCGGCGAGGGGCCGCACCCGCAGCGGAGCGAGCGAGCGAGCGAGGTGCGCGGCGAACCGGTCGCCGTCGTCGGCCTCCGCCACGGCGACCAGGCGGGCGGGCGCGGAGCCCGCCACGGTCCCTGAGCTCACGCGCCACCTCCTCGGCCGACCGGCCGGCCGCACGACCGGGCCGGTGGCACGACTGTAGGAGCGCCCACCCGCCCGCGGCCGCCACCGAGCGCACCGGCAGCCGCCAGATCGTGCACCCGACGGCGCCCGCCGCTCAGGAACTCGTGGCCCCCGGGTCCCCGGTGACCAGGGGGTTGTTGGGGCTGGCCGCGGGCTCGCCCGGAGCGGTGTCGGGGACGAACACCTGCCAGTCGCCGCTGACCATCGTCGGGTGCTCGACCAGCCGGGCGCCGTCGGCGTAGTAGGTCGCGCCCAGCACCATCCGGGGCTGGGTGGTGCGGTTGGCGCCGGCCGTGTGGCAGCAGAGCGTGTGGTGGAAGCTGACGTCGCCGACGGCGAAGGGCTCGTCGTAGAGCGGCACCCCGGCCCCGCGCAGGGCCTGCGCGACCCGCTGGTCGTAGGACGTCCCGACCTTGTCGAACGGCAGGTCGGCCAGGAGCTGCCAGGTGTCCATGCCCCGGGCGAACGACAGCGGTCCCATCGCCGCCGGCACGGGCTGCAGCGGCATCCAGGTCGAGATGACGTCGTGGGAGTCGAGCGGGAAGTGGTGCGCGTCGTAGTGCCAGGGGGTGCGGCCCGCGCCGGGCTCCTTGCACAGGGCGCTGTCGTGGTAGAGCCGCAGCGCGTCGACCCCGAGCAGCGCCGCGCAGATGCCGGCGACCCGCGGGGAGAGCACGGCGGCGCGCACCAGCGGGTCCTCGAGCCACATCATCTCGCGGGCCCGCAGCGAGGAGCCGCTCGCGTCGGCCAGCAGGTCGGTCAGGCGACGGCGCAGGACCTCGGCCACGCCCGGCGACACGACGCGGGGGAGGACGACGAAGCCGTCGGTGGCGAACGCCTCGACCGCGCCGGCCGGGACGTCGTAGGGCGCGGCCAGCTCGGCGACGACCGCCGCGTCGTCGGGCAGGGGACCGGGATCGGGCGCGGCGACCTCGACGAGGTTCACGCCGTCCGTGCCCGCCGTCCCGCTGTTGTCGGCCAGGGACATGTACCAGTCCCACCAGTCCTCGTTGTCCCGGTCCCACGCCCGGGCGACGTCGTGCCGGGCGCCGGCCGCCGTCTGGTCACTGAGGTGCGGGTTCGTGCTCACGCCGCCACCTCCCAGACGATCACGTCGACCTCCTGGTCGAACCCGTAGCGCCCGTCGGCCCGGCACCCGGCGAGGTACTCGCCGACGGCGCCCTCGGACTCCATGCGGTCGAGCGGCACCGAGTCGTCGAAGACGCACCGTTGCAGGAAGCCCTCGACCACCTCCCGGTCCGGGTGCCCGACCCGGTAGCGGATCGTGGTGGTGGACGGGACGGCGCCCGCGGCGACCAGCGCGTCGGTGACCTGCGCGGCCGACGTGAACGGGACCGCGTCCGGGGCGAAGGTGGCCCGGAACGCCTCGGCGAAGCGCAAGTAGTGCGACCCGGTGGTGGCGTGGACGACCGCGCCGAAGCCGCCGGGCCGCAGCGCCGCGTGCATCCGGGCCATCGCCGCGCCGATCTCGGCGGGCGGCACGGCGTACAGCGCGTGGGTCGCCCAGGCGGCGTCGAACCCGCCGACGTCCCCGGGCAGGTCCTGGATGCGGACCTCGTGCGTCCCGCCCACGACGAACGGCGGGCGCAGCACCGAGCCGGCCTCGTCGATCGAGAACCGCGAGGGGTCGAGCAGGTCGACCTCCACGCGCAGCCCGTCGACGGCCTCGGCGAGGCCGCGGCGCACCAGTTCGGCGGGGAACTTGCCGCTCCCGCAGGCGACGTCGAGCACGCGGACGCGGCCGCCGCGGGCGTGCCCACGGAGATCCGCCGCCCAGTCCCGCGCCGCGACCATCTGCCGGTAGTCCTCGAGCGCGAGGGCGTAGAACGCCTCCATGCCCGCCCGGCCCTCCTCGGCCCAGTGGGCGAGGCTCCGCTCTTCCGTCGTGCCGTGCTGGGGCATGGTCGTCCGACCTCCGTGGACAACCGCAGGGCCGGCATCGGGGTGAGCCGGCTCGCTCGCGGGCGATCCGAGCGAAGCACGCACCGTCGTGGTCCGCGACCGGAGCCGAGCGGGGTCTTCCTTCCTGACAGGAAGCCCTGTCAGGATGACGTCGTGGTCACCCGGGCCTTCCAGGGCGCGACGGCGGCGGAGCGCGTGTCGCAGCGGCGTGCGCGCCTGCTCGCCGCGGCCCTCGACGTGGTCGGCGAGCGGGGCGTCCGGGACTTCACGATGACCGCGGTGTGCCGCGCCGCCGGCCTGACCGAGCGCTACTTCTACGAGTCGTTCGCCCGCCGCGAGGACCTCCTCGAAGCGCTGTTCGACCGCGTCGCCGCCGACGCGCTCGACCTCGCCGTCCGGGCGGCCGACGCGGTGCCGCCGGCGCGGCTCGAGGACCGTGTGCACGCCGCGATCGGGGCGACGACGACGCTGCTCGGCGAGGACCACCGGGTGGCTCGCCTCTACCGCGAGGCGATCGGCCACCCCGAGCTGGCCGGACGCCGCCAGGACACGGTGGCGGCCTTCGCCGCCCTGCTGGACCGGCTGATCACCGACGCCCACCCCGACCTGCGCCGCGGGGACCTCCGGTTGAGCACGGTCGTGCTCACCGGCGGGGTCATGGACGCCGTCGGGGCGTGGCTGGACGGCCGCCTCGACGCGGACGTCGAGGCGCTCCTGACCCGCTGCGCCCGCCTCGTGGTGGCCGCGGCCGACCAGCACCGCGCGGAAGCGGCCCGTCCCCGGGAGGATCGATGACGTCCCTGCTGCAGCACCACGTCCAGCAGTACCTGGCGCACGCCGTGGGCCGGGTGCCGTCCACCCCAGGGCCGCTCGCGCCGCCGCCGCCGGGCAGCGGTCTGGAGGCGGTCCCCGGCGACTTCGGCGCACCCCTCGTCGGGCGGTCGCTGGAGTTCGCCGCCGACATGCTCGGCTTCGCCCGCCAGCGCTACGACAAGTACGGGGCCGTCTCGTGGACCGGGGCCTTCGGCCGGCCCATGGTCGCGGTGCTCGGCCCCGACGCACTGGGCCAGGTGGTGGTCAACAAGGACAAGTACTTCGGCAACGCCGACGGCTGGGGCTTCTTCATCGGGCCGTTCTTCCGCCGCGGCGTGATGCTGCTCGACTTCGACGAGCACCGCACCCACCGGCGCATCCTGCAGGAGGCGTTCACCCGCGACCGGCTCGCCGAGTACCTCGAGGTCATGAACCCCCGGATCCGGCGCAGCCTCGACGCCTGGACCACCGGCGACGGCGTCCGCGTCTACGACCGCATCAAGCAGATGACCCTCGACATCGGCACCGAGGTGTTTGTCGGTGACGAGCTCGGCCCGCGCGCCGACCGCGTCAACCGTGCCTTCGTCGCCACCGTGCACGCCGGCGTGGCCGTGGTCCGCGCGCCGGTGCCGGGCGGCTCGTGGAAGCGGGGCCTCGACGGCCGCAAGGTCCTCGAGGACTACTTCACCGCGCAGATCCCGGCCAAGCGCGCGGGCGAGGGTCGCGACATGTTCAGCGTGCTCTGCCGGGCCCGCAGCGACGAGGGCGAGACGTTCTCCGACGAGGACGTCGTCAACCACATGATCTTCCTGCTGATGGCCGCGCACGACACGTCGACGATCACGCTGTCGATGATGTGCTACCTGCTGGCGAAGAACCCGGAGTGGCAGGAGAAGCTGCGCGAGGAGTCGCTCGCCCTCGGCCGCGACGAGCTCACGGGCGCCGAGCTCGACTCCCTGGTCTCGCTCGACCTCGCGATGCGCGAGACGCTGCGGATGTACGCCCCGGTCGGCCAGCTCGCCCGCATCACGGTGCGGGACGCCGAGATCCAGGGTTTCCACGTCCCCGCCGGCACGCTGCTCTCGCTCGGCATCCACGCCACCCAGCGCATGGAGCCGTGGTGGGACCGCCCCGACGAGTTCGACCCCGACCGCTTCGCCCCCGAGCGCGCCGAGGACAAGTCGCACCGCTTCGCCTGGATGCCGTTCGGCGGCGGGGTCCACAAGTGCATCGGCCTGCACTTCGGCGGCATGGAGGTCAAGGCGATCATGCACGCCATGCTGCGGCGTTTCCGCTGGTCGGTACCCGACGACTACGTCATGCCCGTCGGCCTCACCACGGGCCCGACGCCCGCCGACCACCTGCCGCTGCGCCTCGAGAGGCTCTGAGCCCGGCGCGCCCGGTGCTAGCCGCCGCCCCGCCGGGACTGCCCGGGCGGGACGTCGGGCGGCCCGACGGCCCGCCCGTTCGCGCCGCCCCCGTCGCGGCCCGCCTGGCCGGGCGGGGTGTCCGGCGGGCCGACGGCGCGGCCCGGGGAGCCGTTGCCGCTGTTCCCCCCGCCGGGGCTCCCGTTCCCGCCCCCGCCCCCGCCGTTGTTCCCGCCGTTGCCGTTCCCGCCGTTGCCGTTCCCGCCGTTGCCGTTCCCCCCGCCCCGGCCGGCGTCGGCGGGGGCCCGGGACGAGGCGCCGGTCGCGGTCCCGGTGCGGGTGGCGTCCGGCCCCGGCTGCGCCGCGCCCGGCGCCGGCTCCGGGAGTGGTCCCGACGGCGACGGCGACCCCGACGGGATCGCGGCGCAGTACCCGTCGACGTTCGGCGCCCCGCCGGCGGCGCTGATCAGGTCGGCGAACGCGGGGTCGCCGCCGCGGGTCTGGCCGGCGGTCGACCAGGCCCCGCAGGCGGCCACCCGGTCCGCGTCGGACAGCGGGCTCCCGCGTCCGCTCCCGTCCGGCCTCGCGGCGGGGATCGTCGCCGGGACCGACACGGCGGGCGGTTGGTCGTGCAGCACCAGGGCCGCCGCCCCGGCCGCCACGCCCGCGGTGCCCAGGGCGAGGGCGAGGGCGGCGGCCAGCCCGGTCGGCGTGCGCCACCGGGCCGCCCGCGAGGGGGGTGCCGCCGCCGTCACGGGAACGGTCCCGACGCGCTGGGCGGTGACGAACGCGCTGACCGCGGCGGCCTCGCCGGCGAGCTCCTCGCGGTGCGCGGGTCCGGACGCCGCCGCGAGCAACTCGTGCAGCGGGCCGCTGCCCTCCCCGTCGAGGAGCGCCTCCGACTCCTCACGCGTCGGCCGCCCGCTCACGACTGCTCCTCCGCGTCGCCGGACGCCCGTCCGATCCGGCGGGCCAGGGTCTTCAGCCCCCGGTGGGCCGCCACGCGCACGGCGCCGGCCCGCTTGCCGAGGACGGCGCCGGCGGCCTCGGCGCTCAGCCCGACCACGGCGCGCAGCAGCACGGCCTCGGCCTGGTCCTGCGGCAGGGACCCGATGATCTCGACGGCCTGGGCGGTGGAGAGGGCCGCGATCGCCGCCTCGGCGGTGTCACCCGCGGCCGTGAGGTCGGCGAGCTCGGGGATCCCGTGCAGGCCGAGGGGCTCGGCCCGTCGGCGTGTGCGGGCCTTCACGAGGTCCAGCGCCCGGTGCCGGACGATGCTCGTCGCCCACCCGCGGAACCCGTCGAGGTCACCGAAGAACGACGGCAGGTCGCGGGCGATCTGCAGCCACGCCTCGCCGGTGACGTCGTCGGCGTCCTGCCCGACGAGCGCCCGCGCGTAGCGGAACAACCGCGGCTGGAGCTCGCGGTAGAGCGTCACGAACCCCGTGGCGTCACCCCGCATCGCCCGGCCGAGGGCGTCCTCGAGGTCCTCGGCGGGATCCACGTCAGGGCGCGGCGCGGCGCGGCGGGTGTCGTCGCGGGTCGGGCCGGCCGACGGGGTGGGCACCGGACCGGTCACGACGCGCGCCCCGTCGAGCCCGCCCGGCGCCGTCCCCCACGTCGTCGGCGCCGGGCGGGCCGGGCGCCCCGCGGCGGGCCGGGATGGTCCCCGACACCCGCCCGGGGACGTCGTCCCGGGGGCCGCTGCCCCTGCCCGGGCAGCAGCGCCCCGGGGCCGGGGATGCGCCGCACCTCCACCACGGCACACCCCCTCCGGCCGACCCGTCCACACGCCCCCCGACGGGTCGCGCGTGACTCCACACAGGGCCAGCGACACCGCGGTGCGCGCCGTTACACCCCGGCGGCCGACCGGGCCCCGGGATCAGCGATCCCCGGTCCTCGGCGGCGGGTCGGCGACGCCGGGCAGGAACAGCTCGGAGGTCACGGCATCGTCGGACGGGTCGTCGGGCAGCACCGGCGGACCGGAGGCCTCGTCGGCGGGTGCGCCGACGTCGCGGCAGGTGGCGTCGTAGATCGGCGTCTCGCTGGTCACCTGATCGCCGCCGTCGACCCGCCGAGCACCACGACCGCATTGATCAGCAGGCCGCGGTCGTCCACGCGGCGCAGCAGGTAGCGGTACCGGTCGTGCAGCACGGCGCGCCCGTCGGCGTCGTGGAAGGTCCACCGCACCGCGACCTCGACGAGCCGCGACGCCGCCGTCGACACCGTCTCGACCCGGTGGGACAGGGCCACGTACCCCCGCCGCCGGTGCTCCTCGACGACGCCGCGGAAGCCCTCGACGACCTGGCGGGACGTGGCGAGGACCGTCGAGTCCCACTCGGTCACGAACAGCACCGGGGTGACGTGGCACGCCGCGATGGCCTCCAGGTCGCCCCGCAGCAGCGCGTCGGCGTAGCGCTCGAGGAACGCGGCGACGTCGCGCCGCGTCCCGGCGCCGGGCCCCGACCCGGCCGACGAGGGCGCCCGGCGGGCGGCCTCGCGCTCGCGGGGCCGGGGGCCGGGCAGCGCCCGGGTCATCGGCCCGGGCTCGGTCGTCGTGGGGTCACGCGAGCACAGCGACGGACCCCGTCACGAGTGTTACACCCCCGCGCGGCGAGGGCCGGGACGCAACGAGGGGCGTCCCCACCGCGGTGGGGACGCCCCTCGTCGACTCCTCGTGGCGCCCGATCCGACCCCGGCCGCGTCGTGCTGTGCTCTGCGGTGGCCGGTCGGACGGCCGACGAGAACGCTAGGGGCCCGACCCGTTGGCGGGACCCCGCCGTCGGGGAAGTAGTTCCCGCCGGGCCGGTTGACCCGGGTGGGGGCCGGAGTGCCCGGACGCCCGCGGAGGTCGACGTGGGAACCTCCCCGCATGCGCGTGGGCATCCTCACCGGCGGCGGCGACTGCCCCGGTCTCAACGCCGTCATCCGGGCCATCGTGCGGCGCGGCATCCCCGAGTACGGCTACGAGTTCCTCGGGTTCCGCGACGGCTGGCGCGGGCCCCTGGAGGCGATCGCCCGGCCGCTGGACATCCCGGCCGTGCGGGGGCTGCTCCCGCGCGGCGGCACGATCCTCGGCTCGTCGCGGACCAACCCGTTCGCGATCGACGACGGCGTCGGCCGCATCAAGAAGAACCTCCAGGACCTGGGGGTGAACGCGCTGGTGGCGATCGGCGGCGAGGACACCCTCGGCGTCGCGACGGAGCTGCACGCCGCGGGCGTCAACGTCGTCGGGGTGCCCAAGACGATCGACAACGACCTCTCCGGCACCGACTACACCTTCGGCTTCGACACCGCGGTGAACATCGCGACCGAGGCCATCGACCGCCTGCACACCACGGCCGAGTCGCACCACCGCACGCTGATCGTCGAGGTCATGGGCCGCCACGCGGGTTGGATCGCGCTGCACTCGGGCATGGCCGGCGGCGCCAACGCGATCCTCATCCCCGAGGTGCGGTTCGACATCGACCAGGTCTGCGAGTGGGTGCAGAACCGCTTCCGGCTCGACTACGCGCCGATCATCGTCGTCTCCGAGGGCGCCATGCCCAAGGACGGCGAGGAGGTGCTGGTCACCGGCGAGAAGGACGCCTTCGGCCACGTCCGGCTCGGCGGTGTCGGTGAGTGGCTGGGCCGCGAGATCGAGGCGCGCACGGGCAAGGAGGCACGGACGACGGTGCTCGGCCACGTCCAGCGCGGCGGCACCCCCACGGCCCGCGACCGCTGGCTCGCCACGCGCTTCGGGCTGCACGCGATCGACGCCGTCGCGGCGGGGGAGTGGGGCCGGATGACGGCGCTGCGGGGCACGGACATCGTGACGGTCCCGCTGGGCGAGGCGACGCAGCAGCTCAAGCTCGTCGACCCGGCGCTGTACGCCGAGGCCGCGGTGTTCTTCGGCTGAGGGCCCGCCTCAGCGGGCGGCCCGCAGCGTGGCGACGAGGTCGGGGAAGCGGCGCACCCAGCGGCGCTGCCACGGGGTCTGCACGGCGCGGTGCTGGAAGTGGTGGCGGGTCCAGCTCACCGCGTGGTCCGCGGGCAACCCGTCCAGGATGGCCAGGCACGCGATGACCGTGCCGGTGCGCCCCTTGCCCGCGCGACAGGCGGCCTCGACCCGCTCGCCGGCCCGGGCCCGCCGGTGCAGGGCCACGATGGCCTGCGCGGCGTCGCGCGGGTCCGCCGGGAGCCCGAAGTCCGGCCACTCGAGCCGTCGGTGCGACCAGGTGGGTGGTAGTCGACGCCGAGGTAGAGGCCGAACTCCGGCTCGTCCCCGGACGGCAACCGGTACTGGACGCCTCGCCCCCGCACCACCGTGCCCCCGGGGAGAACGAAGGTCGCACGCCAGTCACCGGAGGGTTTCGCGGAGGCCGCCACGGGACCCACTGTGCCCCATTCCTGCCGGACGGTCGCCGACCGGCACGATGTCGCAGACCGATGCGCGCAGCGGCGAGGTCCCGCTGACGGGATCGCTGGGTTCCTGGCGGAGCACCAGGTTGAGGTTGGCGCTCTCGGGCCCGAACGGTGGGTGGCCGGGGAGCCCGAGCTCGGCGCACGCCTGCCACCATCCGTGCTGCCCGACGACGACACCGGGATCGAGCGACCGGTTGAACCGGGCGCGGGCGCGGACCGCACCGTGCGGGGTGTCGATCCACACCCAGTCGCCGGAGCTGACGCCGCGCGCCACCGCGGTCTCGGGGTGCAGCTCGACCTGCGGGTCCGGAGCGCCTCGGCGCAGGCTGGCGACGTTTCGGTGCTGCGTCTCGCAGAACCACAGCGACTTCGCGCAGCTGAGCACCAGCGGGAAGCGGTCGGCCAGGTCGGGGCGCGAGGCCGGGCTCAGGCCTGGCTCCTCGAACGTCGCCACGGGTGGGTAGCCCGCCGCGAGGAAGCGCTCCGAGTAGAGCTCGATCGTGCGCGTCGGGGTGGGGAAGCCGCGCGCCACACCGCCGCTCACCTGGGCGTACTTGCGGTGACGCGTCGTGAGGGGCACGCGGACACCCCCGGGCGCCGCGCGGAGCTGCTCCAGGGTGACACCGCTCGGGGCGAGCTGGTGGCGGAACGCCGCGTCGAGGTCCCCGTCGAAGAAGTGCTCGCCCAGCCCGAGCCGGAGCGCGAGGTCGAAAACGATCCGCAGGTCGGATCGTGCCTCCCCGCGCGGAGGTGCGAGCGGTTCGCGCAGCTGCACGAGAGACTGCGCCTCCTCGCTGACCTCGAACCCGACCCGCAGTGCCGTCGCCTCGAAGGCTCCGGCCACCGGCAGCACGATGTCGGCGAGCTCGGCGGTCGGGTTCATGAAGAGGTCCGCGTGGACGGCGAAGTCGAGGGCGGCGATGGCGTCGCGTCCGCGAGAGCTGTCGCCGTGCGCCATGACGAGGTTGGCGCCGAAGTCGACCAGTCCCCGGGCCCGGTACGGGCGCCCCTCCAGGGCGGCGGTGTAGAAGTCCTCGCCGGTCACGAACTCGAACCGGGCGGGGCCGAGCGGGCGTTCCTCCACCCCGAGGGCCGGCGCACGGTGGGAGCGGGGGAAGACATCGGCGCCGTCGATCGGGTTGGTCGGCACCTTCGGGAACGCGACGTTGCCTCCGGGGACGTCGAGGCTGCCGACGAGGGCGTAGAGCTGGCTGACCGCGCGGATGATCTGGGTGGTGCCGCTGTGCTGCTCGAGGCCCGACCAGGTGTAGAAGGCGAGCGGGCGGGACTCCCACAGGGTGCGGGCGGCATCCTCGATCGCCGCGGCCGGGACCGTCGTGATGCCCTCGGCGATCTCCGGTGCCATCGCGCTGCACCGCTCGGCGACCAGTGCGAACGCAGGTCGACAGGTGATCGGGCCGCGCGGCGTCGCGACCCGGTGGGTGCCGGACAGGGCCAGGCGCTCCTCGCCCACCGCGTACCGGCCCGTCGCCGGGTCGTGCGCCACGGGGGTGCCGGCGACCTCGTCCCAGGCGACGTGGTGGGCCGGGTCGCCGCCGGCGGCGATGTCGTCACCGCGCAGGAGCCGCCCGTCGTCGTCGCGGACGAGCAACGGCGCGTTGGTCCAGCGCCGGACGAAGGCCTCGTCGTACCAGCCGTTCTCGATCATGACGTGCGTGAGGGAGAGGGCCAGCGCCGCGTCGGTCCCCGGCCGGACGCGCAACCAGTGGTCGGCCCTGGTCGCCAACCCGGCGCGGCGCGGGTCGACCACGACCAGCCGGGCGCCGCGCCGGAGCGCGGCGACCGTGCCGGTCGCGTGCGCGAGGCGGGCGATCGAGGGGTTGTACCCCCAGAACAGGATGACGCCGGCCCGGTCGAGGTCGGGCATGTAGCCGCCCGGCACCGGCTCGCCGAACGTGTACGTCGAGGCCAGCGCCCGCCCCCAGCCGCAGAGCTCCATCGACATGCACATGTTCGGACTGCCGAAGCCACGCCGCAGACGACTCACCCAGTCGACCGAGTCGGACATCGCCGAGGTCGACGGGGACGCGCTCGCGAAGACGACCGACTCCGGGCCGTGCTCCTGCGCCAACGCCGTCAGCCGCGCCGCCACCGTGTCGAGGGCCTCGTCCCAGCTGATGCGTTCCCAGCCAGGGTCGGTGGCGCCCTTCGGCGCGGTCCGCCGCAGTGGGTGCAGCAGGCGCTCGGTGTGGCGGGTGATCTCGGGGGCGACCTTGCCCTTGACGCACAGCGCCTGGCCCGTCGGGTGGCCGGGATCGGGTGCCAGCTCGACGAACTCCCCGTCCCGGATCGTGGCCCTCGCGCCGCACTTGGACACGCACAGCGGGCAGAACGTCGCGATGGTCCTGGTCGTCGCGTTGCGGTCCATGGCGCCCCGTTCTCGTGACGGAGGGGAGCCACAGTGTGGGTCTTCTGTGTCGGACGGGCCATCGTCACGCCGTGACTTAGCTCGGATGGCCGAGTCGGTTATTGCTGAATGTGTTCGTGCGGTGATGGCGCCGCCAGAGCCGGGTCTGCAGTAGCTACCGGGAGCACGTCGGAGCAACCTAGGGTGTGAGCCTCGTCACCACCATTGGGAGGCGCCGTGGACCGCCCGCTGCTGACCCCCGCGTCGAGCTACGACGAGCTCCGGCGCCAGGTCGACTTCACCACCATGGACATTCCCGAGCGGTTCAACCTGGGGGTGGCCTGCGCCGATCGGCAGGACCCGGCCGCGCGGGCGCTCACCGTCGTCGAGCGCGACCGCAGCGCCCGCGACCACACGTTCGGCGAGCTCACCGAGGCGTCGAACCGGCTGGCCAACGCACTCGCCGACCTCGGCATCGGACGCGGCGACGTCGTCGGGCTGGTCAGTCCGGCGTCCTTCGAGACCGGCACGGCGTTCGTCGCGATGTTCCGGATGGGCGCGATCGCGCTGCCGCTCTCGGCCCTGTTCGGGCCGGACGCGCTGCGCTTCCGGCTGCGCGACGCGGGCGCGAAGGCCGTGGTGACGGCCGCGGCCAACGCGGACCGCGTCCGCGAGGCGCTCGACGACGGCGGTGCCCGGGTCCCGCTACTGGTGATCGGTGACTCCTACGAGGAGGCCCTGGCCGTGGCGTCGCCGGAGTTCACCCCGGTCGACACGGCGGCCGAGGACCCGGCGTTCCTGATCTACACCTCGGGCACCACCGGCGACCCCAAGGGCGCGCTGCACGCCCACCGGATCGTGTTCGGGCACCTGCCGGCGTTCGAGGCGATCTACGAGTTCTACCCGCAGCCCCACGACGTGCTGTGGTCGCCTGCCGACTGGGCGTGGATCGCGGGGATCATGGACATCCTCGTGCCCGCCTGGTTCCACGGGCTGCCGGTGGTGGTCGACCGCGAGCCGGCGTTCACCGCCGAGCGCGCCGTGTGGCTCATGCGGGAGTACGCGGTGACGCTGACGCTGCTGCCGGCCACCGCGCTGCGGGTGATCCGCGCGTCCGGGCTCGAGGGCGGCGGGTTCGCGTTCCGGGCCGTCGGCTCCGGCGGGGAGGCCCTGGGCGCCGACCTGCTCAAGTGGAGCGAGGAGTTCTTCGGCGCGACCGTCAACGAGGGCTACGGGCAGACCGAGCTCAACGCCTGCATCGGCAACTGCGCCTCGGTCTACCCGGTGCGCCCCGGGTCGCTGGGCAAGGCGCTGCCGGGCTTCACCGCGGTGGTGCTCGGCGACGACGGCGAGCCCGTCGTCGACGCCGTCGGCGAGCTCGCGCTCGACCGGCGCACGCCCTCGACGATGCTCGAGTACTGGCGCAACCCGACGGCGACCGCGGAGAAGTTCCACGGCGAGTGGCTGCTCACCGGCGACCTGGCCCGCCAGGACGCCGACGGCTACGTGTGGTTCGAGTCCCGCAAGGACGACGTCATCAACTCCGCGGGCTACCGGATCGGGCCCGGCGAGATCGAGCAGAGCCTCGGCGGGCACGAGGCCGTGGCCATGGCCGCCGTGGTCGGGGTACCGGACGAGCGGCGCGGGCAGGTGCCGAAGGCCTTCGTCGTGCTGCGTCCCGGCCTGACCCCTTCAGCCGACCTCGCCGACGAGCTGCGGGCCCACGTCCGCGCCCGGCTGGCCGCCCACGAGGTGCCGGCGGCGATCGAGTTCCTCGACGAGCTGCCCCGCACCACCACCGGCAAGATCATGCGTCGCGCGCTGCGGCAGGACTGAGCGTCGACCTACTCCCGCTCGACGACGCGCAGGCCGGCGGCCGGCGTCCACCACTCGACGACGAGCCGCGTCGCCTCCGGGTTCAGGTGGGTGTGCACGACCTCCGCGACGTCGACCCGGAACAGGTCTCCCTCCGCCCCCTCGGTGACGGGGCCGGCGGCGAGAGCCCGTCCGGCGATCTTGGCCTCGCCGGGCCAGCGTGCCTCCTGCCCCTCGACGGGGTCGACCGTCGCGCTGTGCAGGGCGAAGCGCGCGTCGCGGGAGAGGTCGGCGCCCTTGCGGGCGCCGGGCATCGAGCCGAACGTCAGCTGCCCGTCCGCGAACGACGTCTCGATGCCCGAGATGCGCGGGGCGCCGTCGGCCCGCAGCGTCGCGAGGGTGTGGTGCCGGTGCGCCTCGAACAGCGCCCGCACGCGGCGGGCCAGCTCGGGCGCCGCGTGCTCGACGTCCTGCCAGGTGGTCACGCGCCGATCCTGGCACCGACCCCCGACAGTGAACCCCCTAGTCCGCCCCGGGCACCGAGCCCGGCGGGAGGAACTCGACGTCGTGCAGCGCGGACTGCCGCACGACCTCCGCGGGGTCGGTCAGGTCGTGCAGCTGGTCGAACAGCTGGGCGAGCCGGCCCGACGGGCTCACCCAGAACAGGGCGCGGGCGTCGGCGTCGCCGCGGTTGTAGTACGCGTGCGGCAGCCCGCGGGGCATGAGCACGGTGTCGCCCGGCCCCGCCTGCTCCCACTGCCCGTCCAGGTAGAGCGTGAACACGCCCGCCTTGACGTGGATGTGCTCGTCCTGCGTGGGGTGGACGTGCGGCGGCACGCCGGTACCGGGCGGGTCGAGGGTCTCGAAGGCGAAGCTGTGCTCGCCGATCGCCTTGGCCCAGTAGGTGTGGCCCAGGACGTTCCACACCCGTCGCTGCTGGGCCTCGTCGACCCGGATGATGCCCTTGGGGAGGTCACCGAGCACGATCTCGTCGCCGTCGAACACGGACCCTTCCTACCCGACTGACCGACGCCCGCCTAGGACGCCGACACGGCCTTCGACCGCTCGACCGCGAGGCGGTCGACCAGGTCGTTCATCTCGTCGCCGGAGTGGCCCTTGGTCCAGCGGAAGGAGACGTCGCCGCGGTCGTTGACGAGCGTGATCAGCGGCTCCCAGAGGTCCCGGCTGACCACCGGCTTCTTCGCGCTCGTGGTCCAGCCGCGGGCGATCCAGCCCTTCCACCAGCCGTCGCGGAAGCAGTTGACGACGTAGGTCGAGTCGCTGACGACGACGAGCGGGCCGTCCAGCGCGCGCACCGCCTCGAGCGCGGCACGGATCTCCATGCGCTGGTTGGTCGTGCCGGCCTCCCCGCCGCTGTCCTGGCGGCCGTCGCGGGTCGCCCACGCCCAGCCGCCGGGGCCGGGGTTGCCGGAGCAGGCCCCGTCGGTCCACACCTCGAGGGCGCCCTCGGCGGCCGGCATGTCCGGCCGAGCCGGCTTCTTCGGCTTGCTCGCGCGAGCCGCCGCGGGTGCGTCGGCGCAGGCCTCGTGCGCCCACCGCTCGCCCGACCGCGCGATCTGCTCCCCGGGGCTCACGGACGACCCGCAGACCCCGCACGTCGTGGCGTACTTCGCGGTCATCGGCACCGCGCCAGGTTAATCCGGGCGGTGCCGGCGGATCACACCTCGGTCTTGAGGATGCAGATCGCCAGGTGGGCGTCCTCGACGGACTCGCGGGCGGCGGCCGCCAGCCCGGCGTCGGCGGTCGCGGCGACGCGGGCACTGTCGGCGGCCTGCTCGAGCTCGATCACGGCGTCGCGGGCGGTGCCGTTCGACGCGGCCGTCGCCTTGGCGGCCTTCTCGTCGAACTCGCGCACGACGGCGACGAGCACCGGTGACGCGCCCCCGTCGCCGTCGACGGCGGCCACGGCGGACGCCGTCTTCTGCTTGACCTCGTGGAGGCGGCTCACGATGTCGATCATGTTGGTTCCTTCCGGGTGGCGGGGATGTCCGCGCCGGCCGGGGTCGGCCACAGCGTCGGGCCGGTGCGCTCGGTGCGCAGACGGCAGCCGCACGCCGTGGGCGAGCCGGGCAGCGCCAGGACGTGGGTCGTGAGGTGCGGGATGAGGGCGTCGCCGTCGGTCGCGAAGCGGTGCCCGAGGCGGGCGTACGCCGAGAGCTCCCGGTGCAGGAGCTCGCCGAGGGGCCCGGGGTAGCGGAGCCGGGCCCGGTCCGCCGCGGCCCGGTAGTGGTCCTCGCCGAGGAGCGCGGCGCAGGGAGGCGGCTCACCGCCCGCCGTCCCGCCCATCGTCGAGGTCATGGTCGTCGACGCTAGGAGCAGCGCGCTCCCGCCCGCATCGGGCGAACACCCCATCTGCGGGGCCCGGACACCCCACGCGGGTCAGAGCAGGCCGTGCTCGGCGGCGAGGCGCACGGCCTGCGCGCGGGTGTGCACCTCGAGCTTGGCGAAGATGTTCGACACGTGCCGCCCGGCGGTCTTCTCGCTGATGCACAGACTGGTCCCGATGTCGCGGTTGGAGCGGCCGTCGGCGATCAGCACGAGGACCTCCCGTTCCCGGTCGGAGAGCCCGCACGGCCGCTCGGGTGCCGCCCCCGCGTCGGTACGGTCGGTCTCGGTGTCCACGAGCCCGGCCAGCCAGCCGTCGACGCTGTCCGGCCCGAAGTCCAGCCACACCGGCTGGTGGGGCACCCCGTCGACCTCGAGCGGCGCGCCGGCCGGGGCGAAGCCGAGCGGCAGGAAGATCGGGCCGAGGCGGCCGAGGTCGACGACCACCGAGTACAGCCGCCGCAGCGCCGGGCGCCAGCTCATGTACGTGCGCTTGACGTCGAGCCAGCACGCCGACACCGGAACGGAGCGCAGCTCCCCGGTGTCGCGCCCCAGCCAGCGCCGCATGAGCAGCACTCGCTCACCGTCGGCGGGCGGGTGGGCGCGCAGGTGGTCGAGCCAGCGCGCCGCGACCGGGTCGGTGGCCAGCAGCCCGGGGTCGACGGCGCCGAGCTCGGCGATCTGCACGAACGCGGCGACCTCGCCGTCGGGGTCGCGCGCGACGGCGAAGGTGTCGGGGTGGGCCGTCCACCACCGGTCCAGGGCGTCGGCCAGGGGCGCGGGCTCGTGGGCCCGCGTGATCGCCGCGATCGCGGCGCCGTCCCCGGGCCGGGCCGGCTCCACCACGTGGAGCGGCCGGGCGCTGGGGAAGCAGGCGTCCCGCACGACCGGGTTCTCGATGAGGAACATCAGATCCGCGGTCCGCTGCCAGAGGTCGTCCCCGGGCGCGGGCCGCCGCTGCGCGAGGAACCGTGCGGCACGGCGCCGGTGGCGGCGCCGCAGTTCCGGGTCGCGGACGGCGAGCTCGTGGCCGACGGTGTCCCGCACGACGTCGTGCAGCACGAGCCCGTCCGGGGCGCTCTCCACGAACGGCAGCCCGCGCAGGTCGTCGTAGGCGCCGCGGGCGCCGTCGCCCAGCATCGCGGCCAGGAGCGGCTCGGTGATCCGCCGCGTGGTGGACGCCGCCTCGAGGGCGACGGCGGTGTCGGGGGCGAGGGAGTCGACGAACGTCGCGAGCAGGCCGTGGGGGACCGGTCCGCCCGCCGTCGCCGGCGAGACCGCGTCCACCCCGTCACCGGCGCCGTTGCGCGCGGCGGCGGCCGCGAGCTCGAGGGCGAGCGGGTGGCCGCGGGCGAACTCGTCGGCCCGGCACGCCGTCGCCTCGTCGAGCCCGCGCGAGCGCAGGAGGGCGTGGGCGTCCTCGGGGGCCAGCGGGCCCAGGCGCAGCTCGGCGACGTGGCCGGCCCACCCGGGCGCGGTGTGCCAGGCGGTCGCCGGACGGTCTCGCCCGACGAGCACCGTGGTCACCGAGCTGGGGAGCGCGGGCAGCAGCGTCACGCGCAGCCACGCGTCGAGCAGCCCGAGCACCTCGTAGGTGTCGACGGCCACGACGTGCCGTGGTGCGGCACCGAGCGCGTCGGCGACGGCCGGCAGCAGCCCGGCGGCGTCGTCGCCGGGGCCGGGGGACCCCGCGTCCAGCCCGAGCGCTCGCGCCAGCGCGGTGCAGAACCCGCGCGGCGTGGGCTCGACGTCGCAGCCCTCGAGGACCGTCACCCGCACGTCGTCGCCGACCTGGGCGATCGCGGCGTGCAGCAGCCGTGTCTTGCCGATCCCGCCCGGCCCGTGGACGTGGGCGACGAAGGCCGGCTCCGACCCGGCCAGGACGCCCACGAGGGACGCGAGCTCCACCTCCCGTCCGACGAAGCTGCGCGTCGCGTCCTCGGTGACGCGTTCCCCGATCGTGCCCGTCATCGGATCACCTCGACAGCCGTGCCGCCCCGGTGGCCGCGGGCGATTCGTCACGCAGTGTCGAGCATGCTGCGGTCCGTGCCCAGGCAGGGAACCCGTTCGGCCGAGCCGCTGGTGACCGACGGCGAGACCTAGTCGGCGGTCTCGAGCGCCTCCGTCAGCAGGGCGACGAGCGCCGCGTGCTGCGCGTCGGTGGACGACCCGAGCTCCTCGTCGGACCCGTCGAGCGCCACGGCCGCGAGACCGGCCTTGTCGTCGATGAGGGCCGCGATCTTGGTGTCGATCGTCTGCGCCGCGAGGATGCGCCAGGCCGTGACCGGCATCGTCTGCCCGATGCGGTGGCTGCGGTCGATCGCCTGCGTCTGCTCGGCCGCCGTCCACGGCAGCTCCGCCAGCACGACGTTCGACGCGACCTGCAGGTTGATGCCCACGCCGGCCGCGGTCAGCGAGCAGACCACGACGCCGACGCCCGGGTCCTCGACGAAGGCGTCGATGTTGCGCTGCCGCACGCCGGGCGTCTGGTCGCCGCGGATCGAGGAGTACCGCACGCCCTGCTTGGCGAACGTCTCCTCCGCGGCGTCCATGACGTCGACGTGCTTGGCGAAGAACACGACCTTGCCGGCGCTGCGGGCGAGCTGTGCCGCGTAGTCGGCCGCGAGCGTCGCCTTGGCCTGGCCGATGCGGCGCATCATCGTGAAGACGTTGTCGCCCGAGCTCGAGCCGGCCGCGTCCTTCTGCTCCCAGGTGGCGACGCGGGCCACGAGGTCGCGGTCGATGCCGTCGGTCGGCTCCGCGCCCCGCGCGGCGAGGGCGTCGCGGTAGCGGACGACCATCCGGCGGGCCAGGTCGCGCTCGGCGGCCCGGATCGAGCGGCCGGTCGGGCCGTCCAGCTCCACCGGCAGGTCGGCGATGCGACGCTCGGGGATGTCGGCGGCCACGTCGACCTTGCGGCGGCGGACGATGCCCATGTCGACGACGCACCGGCGTGCGGCCGTGGAGAAGCCCGGGTCGGCCGGGGTCAGCCCGGTCGCGGTGAGGGCGTCCATGAGCTCGGCGCGGGGCCGCTTCTCGTCGATCCAGCCGAGGAACTCCCAGATCGCCAGGAAGTCCTCGATGTCGTTGATCAGCGGCGTGCCGGTGAGGGCCATGAGCAGCGGCTGCGCGGTGAACGAGCGGATGCGCTCGGAGAGCGCCAGCACGTGCTGCGAGCGCTGCGAGGTCTTGTTCTTGATGAAGTGCGCCTCGTCGACCACCATCCCGCGGAACCCGAACTCGCGCAGCCACCCCAGGTGCCGGTCGAGCACCTCGTAGTTGACGACGACGATGTCGGCGAACCCGTCGACGGACTCGCCGTTGCCCTGGATGAGGGTCGCGGTGCGGCGCGGGGCCCACAGCCCGGCCTCGCGGACCCAGTTGGTCTTGACGACGTTGGGCACCACGACGAGCAGGGGGTACGCCTTGGCCGCCTCGGCGGCCAGCAGCGCCTGGGCGGTCTTGCCCAGGCCGGGCTCGTCGGCGAGCAGGAACGTGCGGTGGCCGTCGGCGGCGGCGGCGACCACCCGGGCCTGGTGGGGCATGAGCTCGCGCCCGCCGGGCGCCTTCAGCGACGTCGGCTCCGGCAGCTCCATCGACGCGGACCCGTCGCCGGCGCGCTCGAAGGAGCGCAGCAGCGGGTCGAGCAGCTCCCAGCTCGACAGCGGCGTCGGGCGGGCGGCGGCCGGGCGCGCGGCCGAGAAGTCGGGGGCGAGGAACGGGTTGGCCATCTGCCGGGAGCGCACCGACTGCGGCACCACGGCGGGCTTCGCCGGCGCGTCGGGGATCTCCTCGACCGGCGGCGGCTCCTCGACGTGCACCTCCAGGCCCGCGCGCCGCTGCAGGTCGCGCTCGAGGGCACGTGCGTCGTCGGAGACGACGGCGTCCTCGTCGAGCAGCGCGAGCAGCGCGGGGTGGCGCACCGCGGTCTTCGCCAGCGACGTGGCGATGTCGTCCAGGCGCCGCAGACGGTCGTCGCGGCGGTGCTCGCCGGCGCCCTCGTCCGCGCGCACCCGGGCGCGCTCGTCGCGCAGCATCAGCGCGACGGCCTGGAACTTCGTGCGCGTCGCGGACGTGATCCGGCCCTTCTCGAGGGCGGACCGGATCTCCGCGACGCTCTGGGTGAGCACCGACGTGACGTCCTCACGACGACGTCCGCGCCCCCGCGGGGGCTGCCCGGACTGCCCGGGGGCGCCGCCACGGCGACCCCGGTCCTGGGGTCGGCCTCGTCGAGCCATGTACCTCCTCCGGCAGGCCCGTCCGGCTCGGACGGGCACCGTGCTGCGGGTGGCCGCCGGCGTCGGCGCCACCAGGTGCGGACCGGGTGTGGCCCGCGGCGGGCCGACGGCGTCGCCCGTGGGAAGGCGAGGAGACCACCGCGGAGACCCGCACACCGAACAGCGCGGACGCTGCCCGATGTGTTCCATCCTACCGTGCCCCGACCGTTCGGCGACGCGACGCGCGGGGTCCGCCCTCGCCGGAACAGGCGTCGCGGGGTCGTGGTTGGCGCCGACATGCGCATCGGCATCATCGGGGCGGGCAAGATCGGCGGCACGTTGACGCGGCGGCTCACCGCCCTCGGGCACGAGGTCCGGGTGGCCAACTCCCGGGATCCACGGACGCTGGCGGACCTGGCCGCGGAGACCGGGGCGACGGCCGTGTGGGCGAGCGAGGCGGCGGCCGACGCGGACGTCGTGATCGTCAGCATCCCGCAGAAGGCGACGCCCGACCTCGCGCCGGGCATCGTCGCGACGGCGCGGCCCGGCGCCCCCGTCATCGAGACGAACAACTACTACCCCCAGCAGCGCGACGGGCGGATCGACGCGCTCGAGGCCGGCACCCCGGAGAGCGTGTGGGTCTCCGAGCACCTCGGCGTGCCGGTGTTCAAGGCGTTCAACGGCATCAACTGGACCCACCTGCTCGAGCGCGGGAAGCCCGCCGGGACGCCCGACCGGATCGCCCTGCCGGTCGCCGGCCCCGACGGACCGGCCAAGGACACCGTCCTCGCCCTGGTCGACGAGCTGGGCTTCGACCCGGTGGACGCCGGCCCGCTCGAGGAGTCCTGGCGCCAGCAGCCGGGCTCGCCGGTCTACGGCAAGGACTACGCCGCCGACGGCGTGCGGACGGCCCTGGCCGAGGCGTCGCGGGAGCGCCCGGAGGCGTTCAGCGCGGCCTGACGCTCAGCTCGGCACGGCGGCCGTGGGCTCCGCCGGGACGGGGTCCAGGCCGTCCTGCAGGCGCCGCAGCAAGGCCTCGAACGACCCGGCGTCGGGGCCGAGCAGTTCCCGGAACTGCCCGCGGACCTCGGCGGTCGCCTCGTCCCACTCCGCGAGCGCCTGGCGGCCGCGGGGGGAGATCACCACGAGGACCCGCCGCCGGTCGGTGTGGTCGCGGCGGCGCAGCACGAGGTTCGCCGACACCATGCGGTCGACGAGCTTGCTGAGCTTGGGCGCCAGGAGCATCACGTGCTCGGCCACCGTCGTCATCGGGCAGCCGCCCCGGTCGGCGAGGAGGCGCAGGATCCGCCACTGGTCCAGGCTCGACCCGCAGCCGCGCAGCGCCTCCTCCAGCCGCGCGGTCAGGGTCCGCTCGACGAGCGACAGGAGCCGCAGCGCCTCGTCGCCGTCTCGCGGTGACTGCTCCGCGTCGGCCGGCACGCCGACGATGGTAGCCAGGACCGCGCGCGGCAGGACGGTGTCGTGGCGCGCGGCTCCCGCGACCGCGGACGACTCGTACGATCGGAGCAGCACCGCGGCGGGGCGTGGTCGCTAGCGTCGACCCATGGCCGAGCCGCTGCCCCGCGCGGGACGGGCACACGGGCGCGACGTCCTCGACATGGCCCTCGTGATCCCGCTCCAGGGGCCCGCCGGGATCTTCGGACCCTCCTGCGAGAGCTGCGCCGCGCTCGCCGCCCAGGAGATCAACGCCCAGGGGGGCGTCCTCGGCCGGGAGCTCAACCTCGTGCCGGTCGACGGCGGCCGCAGCCCGGCGGAGGTCGCGATCGAGGTGGACGCCCTGGTCAGCGCCGGCGCGGTCCAGGCCGTGACGGGCTGGCACATCTCGGCGGTCCGCGAGGCCGTCGCCCCCCGCATCGACGGCCGCGTCCCGTACGCGTACACGGCGCTCTACGAGGGGGGCGAGCACCGCCCGGGGCTGTTCCTCACCGGCGAGACGCCGGACCTCCAGCTCGGACCGACCCTGGACTGGTTCGCGCACACGGCCGGGGTCCGGCGCTGGACGATCGTCGGCGACGACTACGTCTGGCCGCGACGCTCGGCCGCGTCGGCCGCGCGCTACCTGCGCCGCAACGGCGGGACGATCTGCGACGAGGTGTTCGTCCCGCTCGGGACGGCCGACTTCTCCGCCGCGGTGCACCGCGTCGAGGCCAGCGGCTGCGACGCCGTGCTCATGCTGCTCATCGGCGACGACGCCGTCGCGTTCAACCGCGCCTTCGCGGCGTCCGGTCTCGACCGGGACGTGCTGCGCTTCAGCTCCCTCATCGAGGAGAACGTGCTGCTCGCCTCGGGCGCCGAGTGCACCCGAGGCCTGATGACGTCGGCCG
The DNA here is from genome assembly GCF_039542135.1 of Actinomycetospora chlora. Classification (NCBI taxonomy): domain Bacteria; kingdom Bacillati; phylum Actinomycetota; class Actinomycetes; order Pseudonocardiales; family Pseudonocardiaceae; genus Actinomycetospora; species Actinomycetospora chlora. The sequence goes on along the minus strand of NZ_BAABHO010000016.1, from coordinate 27,077 downwards.
GTTACTTCGAGGACCTCGCGACCAGCTCCGGGCTGGAGTTCGCCGCCACCTACTTCCGCGAGTTCGGCGACGACGCGCCGGTGCTCAACAGCCTGGGGGAGTCCTGCTACGAGGGCGTCCGGCTGCTGACCGAGCTCATGCGGCGGGCCGGGTCGACCGAGGTGCCGGCGATGATGTCGGTGGCCGACGGCCTGGCCTACGAGAGCCCGCGGGGCACCGTCGAGCTCCGCGACCGGCACCTGCGGCAACGGGTGTTCCTGGCCGTCGCCGACGGCCTGAGCTGGGACGTCGTCCAGCAATTGTGACCGTGCGCGGTCCCGCGCCGACCGCGCGTGACCCCCGTTGACGGGCAGCGAGCCGCTCGCTAGTTTCCAAGGAAATCATTTCCAAGCCGCAATACCTCGCGGTGAGGGGAGTCGCCCGATGCCCGTGTACGCCTACCGGTGCGGCGAGGACGGAGCCGTCGACGTCGTGCGTCCCCTCGGGGCCGCGCCGCCGGTGCTCGCCTGCCCGACGTGCGGCGGCGACGCCCGCAAGATGATCACGGCGCCGCGGCTCGCCCTCGGCGACCGCGCGCGCGTCGCGGCCATCGACCGCGCCGAGGCGTCGCGCACCGAGCCCGCGGTGGTCACCGCGCCCCCGCCCCGGCCGGCCCGGCCGGCGCCCCGTCCCGACCCGCGGACCGCCCGGCTGCCACGTCCCTGAGCACGGCCGCACCTCTCGCCCGACCGGCACCCGCCGGCCCGGTCATCCCGTCCTGCCCGCACCCTCGATGGGGGAGTCCCATGTCGCTGACCCGATCGGCGCCGCCCCGTGGCTAGCGTCGGCCTGCTCTTCGTGGGCGCCGTGCTGTTCATCAACGGCGTCATGTTGCTGGGGTGGATCGACGCCCGGTCGGCCGCACCGATGAACTTCTTCGTCGGCGGCCTGCAGATCATCACGCCGCTCTACCTGATCTTCACCGCGAACGGCGATGCGAACACGATCCTCGCGGCCTCCGGGCTGTTCCTCTTCTCGTTCACCTACCTCTACGTCGCGGTGAACCTGACGTGGGACCTCGACGGCACCGGGCTCGGCTACTTCTGCCTGTTCGTGGCCATCACCGCGCTGGTGTTCTCGGCGCTGAACTTCACGCGGTTCGCCGACCCCGCCTTCGGGGTGATCTGGCTGTACTGGGCGTTCCTCTGGACCCTGTTCTTCGTCCTCCTGGGCCGCCGGCGCGAGGGGATCGGCCGCTACACCGGCGCGGTGTGTGCGATCCAGGGGTGGGTGACCGCGTGGATTCCCGCCTTCCTGCTGCTCACGGGCGTCTACGCTCGCATCGGCGTCCCGCTCGCGATCGGCCTCGCGATCTTCGGCGTCGTCGTCTTCCTCGCCCTCGTCCCGTGGGCCCGGCGGCAGCCCACGACCGCCGCGCCCGCGCCCGCCGGCGAGCACGCCGCCGCCTGAGAAGTCCGACCCGCACACCCCAGGGAGAGAACCGATGCCGCGCAAGGTGTTCCCGCTCGACAGCAGCAAGAAGTTCACCGACCAGCAGATCGTCGGGCACAACCGCTGGCACCCCGACGTGCCCGCCCAGGTGCACGTCAAGCCGGGCGACGTGTTCCGCGTCGACTGCCGCGAGTGGTTCGACGGCGCCATCGTCAACGACGACTCGGCCGACGACATCCTCAACGCCCCGCTGAACTCCGTGCACGTGCTCTCCGGCCCGATCGCGGTGGAGGGGGCGCAGCCCGGCGACCTGTTGATGGTCGACATCCTCGACGTCGGACCCATCCCGCAGGAGGACTCCGGGCCGCTGGCCGGGCAGGGCTGGGGCTACACCGGCGTGTTCGCCAAGCGGAACGGCGGCGGCTTCCTCACCGACCACTTCCCGGACGCCTACAAGGTCATCTGGGACTTCCGCGGCGGCAAGGCGACCTCGCGCCACGTCCCGCACGTCGAGTTCACCGGCATCGTCCACCCGGGACTCATGGGCACCGCGCCGTCGCACGACCTGCTGGGGAAGTGGAACGCCCGCGAGCAGGCGCTGATCGACACGAACCCCCAGGCGGTGCCGCCGCTGGCCCTGCCGCCCCAGCCGGACTCGGCGATCCTCGGGTCGCTCTCCGGCGACGATTTCGAGCGTGCCCGCAACGAGGCCGCCCGCACCGCGCCGCCGCGCGAGAACGGCGGCAACCAGGACATCAAGAACTTCACCAAGGGCAGCCGCGTCTTCTACCCCGTGTTCGTCGACGGCGCGAACCTCTCGATGGGCGACCTGCACTTCTCCCAGGGCGACGGCGAGATCACCTTCTGCGGCGCCATCGAGATGGGCGGCTTCATCGACCTGCACGTCGACCTCATCAAGGGCGGCATGCAGACCTACGGCGTCTCCGAGAACGCGATCTTCATCCCGGGCAACACCGACCCGCAGTACAGCGAGTGGATCGCCTTCTCCGGGACGTCGGTGACCCTCGACGGCGAGCAGCGCTACCTCGACTCGCACCTGTCGTACCAGCGGGCGTGCCTGCACGCGATCGACTACCTGACGACCTTCGGCTACTCCGCCATCCAGGCCTACATGATCCTGGGCGCGGCGCCCATCGAGGGCCGGCTGTCCGGGGTGGTCGACATCCCGAACTCCTGCTCGACGGTCTACCTCCCGACCGGGATCTTCGACTTCGACGTCAAGCCCGGCAAGGACGGTCCGGCACGGATCGACCCCGGCATGGGGGTGCCGAAGGCCAGCGCCTGAGGCAGGCTCGGAGACCATGGCCGAGGAGCAGCCGCCGGCCGGGGCGATCGCCTCGGCCGGCAGTGTCGGGAGCGAGGACAGTGTCGCCGTCGCCGGGAGCACGGGGACGTCGAGCAGCATCGCGGTGGCGGGCAGCACGCGCACGGCGGGCAGCGTCGGCGTGGTCCGCAGCGCGGCCACCGTCGGCAGCGTCGCCGTCGCGGGCAGCGTCGCGACGGCCGGGAGCGCCGCGGTCGCCGGGAGCGCCGCCACCGCGGGCAGCGTCGCGGTGGCGGGCAGTGCCGGCACGGCGGGCAGCGCGGGGATCGTCGGCAGCGTCCTGACGCTGCTCGGCGTCGGCCTGCGGCGCTGCGCGGCGACCCTGGCGTGCGTCGACTGCGTCCGCTGCGTCGCGTGCGTCGGGTGCGTGGACTGCGTCGACTGCGTCGGCTGCGTGGGGTGCGTCGGCCTGCGCGGCGCCGTGGGGCTGCGGGGCGTCCGCGCCTGACCTCCGGGGACCGGGCCTGGTCGTCGCGGCATCGTTCTCGTGGCAGTCATCGCACGGAACGCCGCGGAGGCGCACCCTGGAGGGGCGCCGCGCCGTGCCGCGGCGGGGAGGACCGCGTCATGAAGGCTCAGCACACCGTCCGGAGCGGGCCGTGACGTCCGCGGCGAGCTCGTTCACGAGCGGTGAGCGCGGCGCCATGCTCGTGATCGCGACGGGCATCCTGGCCCTGTCCACACCCACGGCCGTGCAGGTGCTGTGGCTGATCGCCGTGGCGCTCTCCGTGGCCTTCTCGCGCGTGAGCCGCCCCGGCCCGGCCGACCCGGCGCCGGGCACGGCCTGATCGGGTCGACCGGTCAGGGCCGCCCGAGCTGATCGATCAGCAGCACCACGAACACCGCGGACACCGGGTCGAGGTCGTCGGGCAGCTCGGCGCGGCGGGCCTCGCGCACCCACCACGCGGTGCCCGTGTCGTCGAGCAGCGTGACGCCCGTCGGCTGCACGCCGCGCCCGTGCCGGAAGCGCAGCACCGGCCCGTGCCCGGGGTGGACCTCCCAGTCGACGGGCGCGCCGGTCCGGCGCCGCGCGGGCCCGGGGTACGCCTCGGCGCGGGCCAGGGTGTAGCCGCGGTCGTCGACGACGGTGTACCAGTCGGCGTCGCGGCCGGGGCCGCCCTGCACGAGCAGGTCGCGGCCGCCGAGGCGCAGCGTCACGTGGGGGAGGTCGTCGGGGTCGCGGGCGGGCAGCGCGACGATCTGGCCCTGACCGACGTCCTCGACCTCGACGCGGCCGCGGTCGTGGCGGCGCGACGCCCACATCACCTCGACGCGTCGCCCCGGGCCGTAGGACGTCATCCCGTCGCCCGGCCCCGCGCGCAGGGCGGCGTGCAGCGCGTGCCCCGCCGTCGCCACCACGGCGAGGAGGGCGGCGGCCAGCACCAGCAGCGCCGGGAGCAGCAGCGAGGTGTCGGCCGACCCGCGCAGCAGCGCGAGGAGCACGACGGCCAGCACGCCGGACAGCAGGGCCCAGGCGAGCCCCGTCCGTGCGCGCACGAGGAACGGCACCGGCGCCCAGAGGGGACGTGACGGCGCGTCGGGTGTCGCGACCACGGTGTCCATGATGCGCCCCGGGATGACGCTCCGTCATCTCGGGGGACTCGTCCGAGTGAGGGAGACGACGTTCGCCGGCCAGGAGCAGCGCTCGGCCGCTACCCCGCCTCGGAGCGTGACGACGCCAGGTATGCCCGGACGACGTCGTCGTAGGAGTCGTCGGCGACGAGCCCGAGCGCGTGGGCCCGCGGCGTCACGAACCGGGGCGGCCAGCTGCCGACGATCGCCACCACGGCCGGGTCCTCGACCCAGTCCACGAGGTCGCTCGTGCCCGCGCCGGCGACGCGGTCCAGCGCCGCGGTCATCTCGCGGGGAGTGGTGGACAGCGCCGGGAGGTTCATCGCCGTGCGGCTGCCCCAGGTGGCGTCGTCGACCTCGGCGGCCCGCAGGATCCCGTCGAGGGTGCGGTGCGGGGACGACAGGGCGACGGGCATGTCCGGGGGCACCGGGCACACCGCGCGCTCGCCCGCGAGCGGCTCGCGGACGATCCCGGACAGGAAGCTCGAGGCCGCGGCGTTGGGCCGTCCGGGCCGCACGGACACCGTCATCAGCCGGACCGACCGTCCGCGGACGAAGCCCTTGCGGGTGTAGTCGGCGACGAGCTGCTCGCCCACGAACTTCTGCACGCCGTAGCTCGACTGCGGGCGGGGGAGGGTGTCGTCGTCGACGGTGCCCACCGGCCCGATCGCGGGGTCGCTGCCGAACACCGCGAGCGAGCTGGTGAACACCAGCACCGGCGGCGTCGCGTGGCCGCGGGCGTACTCGAGGACGGCGCGGGTGCCGTCGAGGTTGGTGCGCATGCCGGCGTCGAAGTCGGCCTCGGCGGCCCCGCTGACGACGCCCGCGAGGTGGAAGACGGCGTCGGCGGCGTCGCCGAGGTCGGACGCCAGCGAGCCCTCGACGTGCTCGACCCGGGGGTCGGCGGTGACGTCGTCGGGCGGGGCGGCGAGGTCGACGACGGTCAGGCGCGTGACCTCCGCCGGCGTCGCCCCGCCGAGCCCGACCGGCCCGGCGAGCAGGCGCCGGCACAGCAGCGTCCCGAGGAAACCGGCCCCGCCGGTGACGGTCACGCGCACGCGGCCTCCTCGAGCCGGTCGACGACGTCGGCCAGGGCGCCGTCGTCACCCACGTTGCCGGCGAACACCACGAGCGGCGGCCCGCTCGTCGGCGTCCACAGGGACACGATGCCGGGCAGCAGCGAGCCGCGCACCCACGCCCGGTCGGCGCGCAGCGCGTCGGTCGCGACGTCCGAGGACGTGATGCCGCCCTTGGCCAGCACGTACGCCGGGGGCCGGTCGGTGACCACGCGGGCGGTGACCGTGGTCAGCGCGGCGCTGACCCGCCGCGCGATGTCGAGGCTCTCCGCCTCGTCGCGGCCGGTCACGAGCGTGCGGGACGTGCTGAGCACGGTGGTGCGGCCCTCGAGCGACGTCGCCACCGCGGCCGCCGTGGCGTCGAGGTCGGCCGTGCCGTCCAGCACGGCCGGGACGTCCACCTCGACCGTGTCGAGCTCGCGGCGGCCGGCGAGGTGCTCGAGCTGGCGGGTGGTCCGTCCGACGTGCGAGCCGACCACCACCAGGCCGTGCCCGCGCCCGACCGCGTCCGCCAGCTCCGCGTCGGCCAGCGGCGGGTGCTCGGGCTGGCCGACGCGGGCGCGGACGAAGGTCGGGCCGACCCGGTACACGAAGCGCGCCCCGTGGCGTTCCGCGGCGAGGAGCGCGAGGACCGCGGCGCGCAGGTCGTCCTCGACGACGGCGTCGAGGACGACGACGTCCGCGTCCGGGATCTCCACGGGGCCGGCGCGCAGGTCCTCGAGCCGGACCTCGGCCACCGCGGCGGCGGGCGTCGCGCCGCCGCTCTTCTCCGCCACCCAGTCCGCGAGCCGCGAGGACCGGTAGCCGAAGGTCGCGTCGCGCGCGAACTCGCTCTCGGCGACGGGGGTCAGGCGGTCGCCGTCGCGCAGGTGGTGCACGCCGTCGACCGTGACCCGCCCGGCGTCGGGGAAGGCGGGGGCGAGGACCACGGTGTGCGGCGTCCCGACCTCGGCGGCGATGACGTCGGTCTCCAGGGGGAAGTGCCCCCGCAGCGTGGAGTCGCTGCGGCTCGCGAACACGAGCGCGACGCCCTCACGGTGGGCGACGTCGAGGCAGGTCCGCACCACCTCGCGGTCCCGCGCAGCGGCGGCGTCGGGGTCGAGGCTGCGGGTGTTGGTGAGCACGAAGAACGCGGGGGTGCCCTGCGCGAGGGCCCAGGCGACGTCGTCGGGCGACCAGCGCGTGAGGACCGGCAGGTCGCGGACCGGCTGGGTGCCCGTGGGGTCATCGTCGAGCACCACGACCGTCGGCGTGCCGGCCAGCGCGTCGCGCACCTGCTCGGCCGGCACCGTCCGCACCGGCGGCAGGTGCTCGAGGCTCGGTGGCACGCGCCGATCGTGCCACCTCCGGGCCCAACCCCGGCCCCCACTCGCGCGTCGTAGGTGACGTGGGTCTGGGCTGGGCGAGGGCGTTCATCGCCGTGATGCTGGTGCTGGCGGTGGGACTGCTGGCGGGTGCGGTGGTCGGGGTGGTGGCGTCCGCGTCGGGAGCGACGACGGCGCCGGGGGCCGGGCCCTCGGAGTCGTCGGAGGCGCCCCCGGCGCCCGCGGCCGTCGTCACCGCGACCCCGGCGACGGGCGCCACGGACGTCGCACCCGACCAGGTGCCCTCCGTGGCGGTCGACCACGGCCGCCTCGCGACCGTCGCGCTCGTGGGCGACGACGGCGCGGCGGTGCCCGGCGCGGTGTCCCCCGACGGGCACCGCTGGACGGCGTCGGGACCGCTGTCGTACGGCCGGACCTACACGTGGTCGGGCAGCGCCGCGGGGGACGGCGGGGCCGCGGTGCCGGTGGCCGGCACGTTCACCACCGTCGACCCGGACCGCCTGGTCGGTGCGCACCTCAACATCGGTGACGGCGACACCGTGGGGGTCGGGGCGCCGATCATCGTGCAGTTCGACCACCACGTGACCGACAAGGCCGCGGCCGAGCGGGCGATGCACGTGCAGACCTCCGTGCCGACCACCGGCTCGTGGGCCTGGCTGGACGACGACAACGGCGGCTCCCGTGCCCACTGGCGCCCGAAGGACTACTGGCAGCCCGGCACGCAGGTGCACGTGACCGTCCACCAGTTCGGGGTGGACGACGGCGACGGGGTGTGGGGCCGCGCCGACGTGACCAGCGCCTTCAGCATCGGCCGCTCGCAGATCGTGAAGGCCGACGTCAACAGCCACCAGATGGTCGTGGTGCGCGACGGCCAGGTCGTCATGACCGTCCCGGCGAGCTACGGGCTGGGCTCCGACCCGAACCGGAACACCACCAACGGCGTGCACGTGGTCATGGCCAAGTCCGAGACCGTGCTCATGTCCAACCCGGCCTACGGCTACGAGAACGTGCCCGAGCACTGGGCCGTGCGCATCGAGAACAACGGCGAGTTCATCCACGCCAACCCGGACACCACGGGCGAGCAGGGCTCGGTGAACGTCACCCACGGCTGCGTGAACCTCTCCACCGACGACGCGCACGCCTACTTCGACACGGCGATGTTCGGCGACCCCGTCGAGGTCACCAACAGCCCGGTCCCGCTGACGCTGTCCACCGGCGACATCGCCGACTGGACCGTGCCGTGGGACCAGTGGACGGGGATGTCCGCGCTCCGGTCCTGAGCACCATCCGTGACTTTCACTGGCCAGATACGGCCGTTCGGGGCGGTGTTGACGCGCCCGCACCGAGGTGCTGCATACTCTCGGTGACATCGTTGGCGATCCGGGAGGGCCACGCATGAGCACCGAGGCTCCCGACCACTCGCGCCCGGCCGGCCCGGGCGAGCCGGTCGAGATGTTCGGGCCCTACCGGCTCGAGCAGCGCATCGGCCGCGGGGGGATGGGCGAGGTGTTCCGCGCCGTCGACACCGCCCGCGAGCGCACCGTCGCGGTCAAGCGCCTGCACGCCGGCCTCGCCGGCGACGACGAGTACCGCGAGCGCTTCCGCCGCGAGTCGCGCACGGCCGCCCGGCTGTCCTCGCCGCACGTCATCCCCATCCACGACTTCGGCGCCATCGACGGCCGCCTCTTCATCGACATGCGCCTGGTCGCCGGCGACGACCTCGCCGACGTCATCGAGGCGAGCCGCGGCCTGGAGCCGCAGCGGGCGGTGGAGATCGTCCGGCAGGTCGCCGACGCGCTCGACGCCGCCCACGACGACGGGCTGGTGCACCGCGACGTCAAGCCGTCGAACGTGCTGATCACCCAGCACCGCGGCCGCGACTTCGTCTACCTGGTCGACTTCGGCATCGTCCGCGCCGGCGGCGGGGCGCAGAGCAACCTGACCGGTACGGGCATGGCCATCGGCACGCTCGCCTACATGGCGCCGGAGCTGTTCGTCGGGCGCGACATGGACCGCCGCGTCGACGTCTACGCGCTGGGCGCCCTGCTGTTCGAGGCGATCGCCGGCCGCCCGCCGTTCCTCTCCGAGGGCCCGGCGCTGATGTACGACCACCTCAACGCCCCCGTGCCGCGGCTCTCCGGCGTCGCGCCGGCCTCGCCGCCCGCGCTCGACGAGGTCGTCGCGCGGGCCATGGCCAAGGACCCCGCCCAGCGCTACCCGACGGCCGGCGCGCTCGCCGACGCGGCGGTGGCGGCCGTCGGGGCCGGCGCGCCCTCGGGTCCCGTCGCGGCGCCCGACGCCGCGGGGCCCACCGCCGTGCGGCCCGTCCCGCCGCCGACCTGGACCCCCGACCCGCGGCCGGGTGCCACGCCCGTCGCGCCCTGGACGCCCGGGCCGCCCGGGCCGTCGTCCTCGGGCCCGGTCCCGCCGCCGCCGGGGCCGCCGAGCGGCTGGTACCCGCCCGTGGCTCCGCCGCCCGCCCCGCGACGGGGCCGGGGGAAGGTCCTGGCGATCGTGGGCGGCCTCCTGGCCGTGCTCGTGCTCGCCGCGGTGGCGGTCGTCGTGGTCGTCGGACGGAACGACGCGCCCCCGGTCGTCGCCGGGCCCTCCGGCCCGTCGACCACCGCTCAGGCGCTCACCGTCGCCCAGGTGTTCCCGAGCGCGACGGGGCAGAACTGCCGGGCGTCGACGGCCCAGGACCAGCTCGGGACGACCACGGGCGTGGACCCGGCCGAGGCCGTCATCTGCAGCTACCCCGGCGTCGCCCCCGACGCCCGCGTCGTCTACTCCCGCTGGCCCGACGCGGCCGCCGCGCGGCAGTGGTACCAGGACACGGTCGCGCTGGGACCGGCGATGGACCAGTACCGCTCCTGGCAGTCCGGCGGGGCCGACCAGGGCCCGCTGTGGACGGTGGAGCGCGACGGCACGGTCTACTCGACGGGCATCTACGAGGGCATGGTCTACAGCTGGGAGATCCGCACCGCGACGCTCGACCAGTGCAACGCCGTCTGGAACCAGCTGCAGTTCCGGCCGCGTACCGAGATCGGCGGCTGAGAGGGGATCAGCGCCGTCGCCAGCCTCGCCGGCGCGGGCGGCACGCGGTCTCGGCGGCCGCCTGGCCGGCCGACCAGCGGCGCCGCCACTCCGGCATCCCGGCCGCGAGCGCGGTCGCGACCTCGGCGTCGCTGCCCCGGCGCAGGGCGTCGGCCCGGGCACGGTCGGCGCCCAGCTGCGCGGCCAGCACGCGCGGCGGCACCTCCGAGCGGTGCACCGGCACGCCGTAGCGCCGGGCCAGGGCGGCGCGCTGCTCCTCGGCGATCGCGGGGCCGGTGACGACGAAGCGCGGGTAGCCGTGGGAGGCGCGCCAGCCGCGTGTGCCCTCGACGACCTGTCCCCACAGCGCGACGACGCCGAGCACCTCGTGGTCCGACGGGCCCCAGTCGAGCCGGCCGGGATCGGCGACGGCGTAGAGGCCGCAGCCGCAGCGGTCGCCCGGCGGCGCGTGGGTCGGCGACGCGCAGAACGCGACCATCGCCTGCCGCGACGGCCAGGGCAGCCCGGCCAGCGGGGCGATGAGGTCCGTACGGCGCTGGGCACGCCGGCCCAGCCGCCACGTCCGCCAGCCCAGCACCGGGTGCGGGACGTCCGGCGCCGGCCCGACGTCGAGGACGTCCTCGCCCGCGCCGCGCGGCTCGCGGGGCGGGCTCGTCACCGAGCGGGCTCGGCGGGGACGTGCGTCGGGGCGTCGTGGGCCGGCTCGTCGCGGACGAGCTCGATCACCGGCTCGGCCGACGGCTCGCCGGGCACGGGGGAGGAGACGGGTTCGGCGGTGAAGCGCTGACGGACGGGTCCGATGTCCACGGGGAGAACGCTGCCACGCGGGACCCCGCGCACCAAGGGTTGGTTGTGCACCATTGACCGCGACCGGGGACGACGTCAGAGTGAGTCCGATCACGCGGCCGGTCCACCACGTCGCCGGCGGTGACCAACGGGAGGGGAACCCCATGGCCGAGCAGTCCCTGTACGAGCGTCTGGGCGGCGTCTACGGCATCGCCGGCGCCGTCGACGTCCTGGTCGACCGGCTCTTCGCCAACGCCAAGGTCAACGCCAACGACAACGTGAAGGCGCACCACGGCGACCCCGCGAACGCGCCGGGCTACAAGTTCCTCGTGACCGCCTGGTCGATCGAGGCCGCGGGCGGGCCGAAGTGCTACTTCGGCGACGACATGGTCAAGGCCCACGACCACCTCGCCATCGACGAGCCGGGCTTCGACGCCGTGTCCATGGAGATCGCGGCGACCCTGAGCTACCTCGGTGTGCCGGACGCCGAGCACCGGGAGTTCATGGACATCATCGAGAGCTACCGCGGCCAGGTCGTCCAGGCGGCCTGACGCCCGGCGACGCGACCGCTCGTCGCTCTCCATGTCGATCTCGCGAGCGTGTCGTCAGCGCGCCCACGTCCCCGCGGCCTGGCTCTGCCGACGGCGCTACGAGACGGCCTCCGTGTCGAGCGCCCGCTCGCGCAGCACCGTCTTCTGCACCTTGCCGGTGGCGTTGCGCGGCAGCGCGTCGACGACGGTGAGGCGGCGGGGCCGCTTGTAGCGGGCGAGGTGCTCGCGGCAGTACTCGTCGACCGACTCGAGGGTCGGCGGGTCGTCCGGGTCGCGCGGCACCACCACGGCGAGCGGGGTCTCGCCCCACCGGTCGTCGGGGACGCCGATGAGGGCGACGTCGGCGATCTGCGGGTGCCCGGCGAGGACGTTCTCGACCTCGGCGCAGTAGATGTTCTCGCCGCCCGAGATGATCATGTCCTTCTTGCGGTCGACGACGTAGTAGTAGCCGTCGGCGTCCTGGCGGACGAGGTCCCCCGAGTGGAACCAGCCGCCCCGGAACGCCTCGGCGGTCTGCTCGGGCTTGTTCCAGTAGCCCGACATGACGAGCGGCCCGCGATAGACGATCTCGCCGACCTCCCCGGGCGCCACGTCGTGCATCTCGTCGTCGACGACCCGGACCTCGACGTTGATCATCGGGGTGCCCACCGACCCGATCTTGCGGACGGCGTCCTCGCCGCGCAGCGTCGTCGTCACCGGGCTGCACTCGGTCTGCCCGAACGACGTCACGATCTCGGCGTCGGGGAACGTCGCGATCATCGTGCGGAGCAGGGCCGTCGACGCCGGCGCCGCGCCCCACGACGCCTTGCGCAGGGCGGAGAGGTCGTAGTGGCCGGCCTCGGCCCGCGCGCAGAGCGCCGCCCACTGCGCGGGCACGAAGAAGCAGGCGGTGACGCGCTCGCGCTCGAGGACCGCGAGCGTCCCGTCGGGGTCGAAGCCACCCGACGGCGGGATGATCGTCGTGCCGCCGGCGAAGAGGCTCGGCAGGAAGCCCGCGAGGCCCGCGATGTGGAACAGCGGCGTGCCCGCCAGCCACACCCCCGGCCCCCCCGGCCCGCCGAGGTGCATCGTCGACGAGAAGGCGTGCAGGTAGAGGTTGCGGTGGGTGAGCATCGCGCCCTTGGGGGCGCCGGTGGTCCCCGACGTGTACATGATGAAGGCCGTGGCCTCGTCGGGGACCGGAAGCTCGCGGTAGGTCGGGTCGGCCGTCGCGAGGACCTGCTCGAGGTCGTCGCCGATCGTGATCACGCGGCGCACGCCCGGCGTGTCGGCCCGGGCGGCGCGTACGACGTCGACGGTCGCGGCGTCGGCCACGACGACGACCGCGCCCGAGTCGTGCAGCGTGTAGGCGACCTCGCCGGCGACGAGCCGGAAGTTCACCGGCACGCAGATGCCGCCCGCCCGCAGGACGGCGATGAACGCCTCGAGCAGCGCCACCGAGTTCAGCCCGATCACCGCGACGCGGTCGCCAGGGACGACGCCCTCGGCCGTCAGCGCGTTCGCCAGCCGCGTGATCCGGTCGTGCGACTGCCCGTAGGTGCGCCGCTCGCCCGTGCCGACGTCGACGAACACCTCCGCGTCCGGCGTGATCCGCGCCCAGCGGGCGAGGATGTCGCTGAGGGTCATCCCCCGGCCGGTGATCTGCCCGGACGTCATGTGGCCATCCTCACCACGTGGCCGCCGACCTGTCACGCTGTCGCCACGACGTCGCCGTCAGCGAATCGGGGCCCTGCCGTGACCGAGACGACCACCGCCGAGCACTACGAACGTGTGGCGGCCAGCTACAACGAGCACTGGACGTACGACCCGGACTACGTGCGCCGGTTCGCCGACGCCATGGTCGACGCCCTGCGCCTGGGCAGCTCCGACGTCATCGCCGACGTCGGTTGTGGCACGGGGCTCTACACGCGGCGCCTGGCCGCGCGCGTGGAGCCGGCGCATCCGGTGCTGTGCGTCGACCCCGTGCCGGCGATGCTCGAGCAGCTCCCGAGCTCGCCGGCGCTGCGGCCGCTGCAGGCCAGCGCCGAGGACCTGGTCTCGGGTGCGGTCCCGCTGCCCGACGGCACGCGGCCGGACGCGATCCTGCTCAAGGAGTCGGTCCACCACATGGCCGACCGCGCGGCGACGCTGACCGGCCTGGCCGGGCTGTTGTCGCGGCACGGGCGGGTGCTCGTGGTGATGCTGCCGCCGGCGATCGGGCACCCCCTGTTCCGGGCCGCGCACGAGCGCTTCCGCGAGCTGCAGCCCGAGCCCGCCGAGATCGAGGGGATCCTCGCCGCCGCCGGGCTGCGCGCGTCGATCAGCTACCGGACGTTCCACGCCGCGATCGACCGCGAGCGCTACGTCCGGATGCTCGAGGCGCGGTACATGTCGGTGCTCTCGGACTTCTCCTCCGAGGAGCTCGCGGAGGGCGTCGCGCAGTTCCGCCACGCCTACCGCGACACCCCGGTGCTGCGCTTCGAGGACCGCTTCGCCTTCGTGGCGGGGTGGGTCCGTCCGGGCTGAGGTCTCGCGCCGAGGGCCTGCGCGACGGTAGGAACGAGCGCGTGAGCCGGATCAACGACGTCGGCGGCATGATCGGCTTCCCCGCGATCGTGGAGGAGGCCGACGAGCCGCCGTTCCACGCCGACTGGGAGGCGCACGTCGTCGCGCTCAACGCCGCGATGGTGCGCCGCGGCGTCTACAACCTCGACGAGTTCCGCGACGCGCTCGAGCGCATCCCGCCGCCGGAGTACCTGGCGGCGTCGTACTACGAGAAGTGGTTCCTCGCGATCACGACGCTGCTCGCCGAGAAGGGCGTCGCGACACCGGAGGAGCTGGCCGGTGGCTGACCGTTTCGCGGCCGGCGACCGCGTCCGCACCCGCACCGTCGACCCGCCCGGGCACACCCGGCTGCCCCGGTACGCGCGCGGGGTGCGCGGCGAGGTGGTGAGCACGGCCGGGCACCACCCGCTCGCCGACGAGCGGGCCCGCGGTCTGACGTCGTCGCCGCGCGCGGTCTACCACGTGCGGTTCGCGGCGAGCGACCTCTTCGGCGAGGGCGACCACACCGTCGTCGTCGAGCTGTGGGAGGACTACCTCGAGCCGGAGGGCGGCCGATGAGCACGACACACGACCATCCCCACGACTCAGCACCCGTCGCCGCCCGCGTGCGGCACGTCGAGGCGCTGCTCGAGGCGCGCGGTCACCTCGACCCGGGCGAGATCGACCGGCGGATCGACGAGTTCGCCGCCGGCGGCTCGCCCGCGCACGGGGCGGCGATCGTCGCGCGGGCCTGGGTCGACCCGAACTTCCGGGAGCGGCTGCTCGCCGACGGCAACGCCGCCATCGCCGAGCTCGGCTACTCGATGGGCAGCGCGCTGCAGGACCAGAAGCTGACGGTGATGGCCAACGGCGGCGACGAGCACCACGTCGTCGTCTGCACGCTGTGCTCCTGCTACCCGATCGCGCTGCTCGGGCCCTCGCCCGGCTGGTACAAGAGCGAGGCCTACCGCTCGCGGGTGGTGCGCGACCCGCGCGGCGTGCTGCGGGAGTTCGGGCTCGAACTGCCGGGGTCGACGCGGATCACGGTCTGGGACGCGAGTGCCGAGTCGCGCTACATGGTGCTGCCCCGCCGGCCCGCGGGCACCGAGGAGATGGGGGAGCGGGAGCTCGCCGGGCTGGTGACGCGCAAGGGCCTGATCGGGACCGCCCTCGTCTGAGGTCCGGTGTGACCGATGTCGGCGCCCGTGGGCGGTGCGTTCGGTTAGCGTTGCCAACGATGACGGAGCAGTCGGCGCTGAGGGTCGGGACGGGTGCCGTCGCGATCACGACGGCGACGGTGCTGCCGGTGTTCCTGCTGGGCGCGCTGTCGGTGCAGATCGGCGACGAGCTCGGGTTCGACCCCGCGGCGCTGGGCGTCGTCGTGTCCGCGTACTTCGGGGTGTCGGCGCTGGTGTCGCTCCCGGTCGGCAAGCTCGTCGAACGGCTCGGGTCGCGGCGGACCAGCCGGATCGCGCTGGTCGGCGCCGCGATCGCGATGCTGCTGACCGCCGGTCTCGCCCGCAGCTTCGGCGCCGTCGTCGCGATCGTGCTGATCGGCGCGTGGACCAACGTCATGGGCCAGCTCAGTACCAACCTCACCCTCGCCCGCGCGATGCCGCGCGCCCGGCTCGGCCTGTCGTTCGGCGTCAAGCAGGCGTGCGTGCCGCTCGCGACGCTGCTCGCCGGGCTGGCCGTCCCCGCGGTCGGGCTGACGGTCGGGTGGCGGTGGGCCTACGTCATCGCGGCCGGCTTCGCGCTGCTCGGGCTGGTCCTGGCGCCCCGCGGCGCCGACCCGGAGGAGCGCTCGGGCGACCGCACCGCCGACCGCGCGACGGTCGCCCTCGCCGTCATCGGCGGCGCGGCGGGTCTCGGCGCGGCCAGCTCGACGGGGCTGAGCATCTTCCTCGTGGCCTCCGCCGTCGACGGGGGCGTCGCGCCCGGCCTCGCGGGCCTCGTGCTCACGCTCGGCAGCGTCGTCGCCGTGGTCATGCGGATGGTGCATGGCTGGCTCGCCGACCGGCGCGCGGGCGGCCACATCACCGTCGTCGCCGCGTGCCTGCTGCTCGGCGCGGCCGGGGTGGTGCTGCTGGCCCTGCCGGGGTCGGTCGCGCTGATCGTCGGGACGGTCCTCGGGTTCGGGCTGGGGTGGTCGTGGCCGGGGCTGCTGCAGTTCGCGGTGGTCCGGCTCAACCCGACCGCCCCCGCCGCCGCGACCGCCGTGGTGCAGGTCGGCGTATACGCGGGCGGCTGCCTCGGACCGGTCGGCTTCGGGCTGCTCGCCACCCACCTCTCGTTCGCGGCGGCGTGGGTCGTGGCCGCGGTGGCGATGCTCGCCGCCGGCGCCGGGGTGCTCGTGGGGCGGCGGATGCTCCTGCGCCACCGCGCGGCAGCCGCCTCCCGCCGCGAGGTGGCGGCGGCCTCCTAGCGCCCGCCCCTCGAAGATCAGCAGTGCGAAAAGCACCTCCGGACGGCCTCGAGAGGTGCCTTTCGTAGTGGTGATCTCGGGTTGGGGCGTCAGGGGCGGGCGGTGCCGTGCACCCGGGCCGCGCGGCGGGCGTAGACCCGCGGCGCGAGGCGCGGCACGAGCGTGCGGACGGGGGCCGGGGCCTCGGCGAGCATGGTGGCGAGGACCTCGGGGTCGCCCTCGTAGGCGAACATCCCGAACACCAGGAGCATCGCGCTCTTCGGCACCGACGCCGCGCCGGCCTCGCCGACCGCGCGCCACTGCGCCTCGGTGAGGTGGGCGGCCGCGAGGGGAAGCAGGGTCCGCTCCTCGGTGTCGAGGTGCTCGGCCAGCAGCAGGTGCAGCTCCCGCAGCGCCTCGACCAGCGCGTCGCGGGCGCCGGCGTCGACGCTCTCCACCCATGCGCGGCGGGCGGCGGTCACGGCACCGAGGGCCCGGTCGAGCCCCTCGTGCTGGGCCTCGGCCTCGGCCAGCAGGGCGGCGGCGCGGGCCGGGGCCTGCTCGCGCAGCGGCGGCCAGAGCAGCGCGTCCTCGCCGGCGTGGTGGTGGTGCAGGAGGTCGCAGAGCAGGGCGAGGTGACGGTCGACGCGGGCGGCGGGGCGTCGGGCCCCCACCGGCACCCGTGAGACGGCGGCCGGGGCGAGGCGGAACTCGCGCAGCAGGGCGGTGTGCACGACGACCATGTCGCGGACGTCGACCAGCGGGCCGCCCGGCTCGGGACGGACCCAGCGGGCCTGGGTGTGGTCCCACCAGCAGCGGGCGGTGTCGGTGGTGTCGGCGATGGACGCAGCGTTGTTCATGACGCCGAGCGTGCTGGGCCGTGCGGGTCGCTCACATCCCAAGAACCTGGGGATTGTCACGCTGGGTATTCCATCTCGGCCGGGCGACGCTCACGATGAGCGCATGGCATCCCCGCAGCGCGCCCTGGCCGACCGGCTCGGGGCCGCGATGGGCGCGGCGTCCGATCTGCCGTCGCTCGCGCAGGCGGTCTACCGCACGGTGGCCCGTCACGTTCCCTACGACTTCGCCTGCTTCGCGACCACCGACCCGGCGACCGGCCTGGTCACCTGGGCGTCCAAGACCCGGGACCTCGGCGTCGGCGACGAGGAGTGGGCCGCTCTCGAGTACGGGGCGCCGGACGTCAACTCCTTCGCCGAGATCGCCGGGCGCCGGCCGCCGGTCGGCGTGCTGTCGATCGACACCGGCGGCCGGCCGGAGACCTGCCGACGCCACCGGGAGTTCCTCGCGCCCCGCTTCGGCTTCACCGACGAGCTGCGCGTGGTCTTCCTCGGGCGCGGTGCCGCGTGGGCGGCGATGTCCCTCTCCCGCGGCTCGGGGGAGCCGCCCTTCACCCGGCTCGAGGCCGACGCGCTCGGCGGCGTGAGCGAGCCGGTGGCCGAGGCGGTGCAGCGGCTCCTGTTCGGCGTCGCGAGCACGCCGGCACCCGACGCCGAGGGCCCGGCCGTCCTCATCATCGACGCCGCCGACCGCGTCACGCACCTGACGCCGGCGGCGCGCACGACGGTCGACGAGCTCGGGGGATGGGACCACGGCTCGCTGCCCGCGAACGTGCTCGCCGTCGTCGCCACCACCCGGGCCTCCGGCGAGCACACCGAGACGCGGGTCCAGACCGGAGCGGGCCGCTGGCTCAGCCTGCGGGCCGCCCCGCTCGCGGGCCCGCCGGGTCACCGGGACGTCGTCGTCACCGTCGAGCCGACCTCGCGGGCGGCGCTGAGCCGGCTCGCGCTCGCCGCCCACGGGCTGACCGCGCGCGAGGAGGACGTCGCCCTGCTCGTGCTCCAGGGGGCGAGCACGCGGACCATCGCGGCGTCGCTGCACCTGTCCCCGCACACGGTGCAGGACCACCTCAAGGTCGTCTTCACCAAGCTCGGCGTCAGCAGCCGGCGGGAGATGACCGCGCGGCTCGTGCTCGCCTGACCCGGCGCGCCGTACGTTGTACGGTGCAGAAGTGCACCACGGCTTCGCCGACACCCGCCACGGCCAGGTCCACCTCGTCGAGGAGGGCGCGGGCGCCCCGGTGCTGCTCCTGCACCAGACCCCGCGCTCGGTCGACGAGTACCGCGACGTCCTCCCGCTGCTCGGGCGCCGCGTCCGCGCGATCGCGCTGGACACCCTCGGGTACGGGCTGTCCGCCAAGCCATCGGGGGAGTGGAGCATCGAACTGTTCGCCGACGGCGTGGTCGACGTGTGCGACGCGCTGCGCCTCGACCGCGTCACGGTCGTCGGCCACCACACCGGGGCGGTGGTGGCCACCGAGGTCGCGGCGTCGGTGCCGGACCGCGTCGAAGCGCTCGTGCTCTCCGGCATGCCCTACGTCGACGCGCGACGCCGGCACCAGGTGGCGACGGGACGCCCGCCGATCGACGCCGTGACCCGCGCGGGCGACGGCTCGCACCTGCGCGCGCTGTGGGAGAACCGGGCCCCGTACTACCCCGCCGACCGCCCCGATCTGCTCGAACGCCTCGTCCGCGACGCCCTCGCCGTGATCGACCGCGTCGAGGAGGGCCACGAGGCGGTCAACCGCTACCGCATGGAGGACCGGATCGGGCGCGTCACGGCCCGGACCCTGGTGCTCTGCGGCGAGCTCGACACGTTCTCGCTGCCGGACGTGGAGAAGATCGTCGCGGCGATCCCCGGCGCCGTGGCGGAGATCCTGCCCGGCACCGGCGTCCCGTCGGTGGACCACCGCCCCGACCTCGTGGCCGACGCCGTCCTGCGCTTCCTCGAGGCCGCGCCCGCGACGTGAGCCTCAGGCCGCGCCGCTCTCCCCGCCCGCGGTGACGAGGGTGGGGGCCGGGGTGCGGACCGCCGGCTCGTCGAGTCCGGGCAGGTCGAGGCTGCGCCGCAGCTCGGCCATCTGCGTGGTCACCCGGCGGCGGTGCTCCTCGAGCTCCGTCGCCGATGCCGTCGCCTCGTCCAGCCGTGCCGCCGCCTCCTGCTCGACGGACCGCGCCCGCTCCTCGGCGCGACGGCGCCGGTCCTCGGCGTCGGCCAGGGCCGCGTCGGACTCGGCGCGGCGCGTCGCGAGGGCGGTGTCGAGGTCCTCCTCGAGACGCCGCCGGCGGGTGTCGGCGTCCTCGTCGCGGCGGGCCCGCTCGGCCGCGGCCTCGGCGCCCAGCCGCTCGACCTCCGCCCGCGTGCGCTCCACCAGCTCCCGCTGCTCGGCCTCGAGCTCCTCGCCGTGGCGGCGCAGCTCGTCGCGCGCGGACTCGGCGTCGCGGCGCAGCGCCCGCGCCTGGGACTCCGCGCCCGCGACGATCGCCGTCGCCTCCTCGGCCGCGTCGGCGAGGCGCGCGCGGCTGCGCTGCTCGGCGTCGGCGGTGATCCCGTCGGCGCGGGCCACGGCGTCGTCGACGGTCCGGCGGGCGCGCTGCCGCGCGTCCTCGGTGATCGCGCGGGCGTCCGCCGCCGCCTCGTCCCGGATCTGGACGGCCTCCTCCTGGGCGAGGCGCAGCAGGTTCGCCAGCCGGGTCGAGAGCCCCTCGAGCGAGAGCGGGGCGTTCGTGAGCCGGTCGACCTCGGCCTGCAGCGTGCGCACCTCGGCGCGCGCCTGCTCCTCGGCGCGGACCATGGCGTCGCGGTCGGTGGTCATGATCTGCAGGTCGGCCTGGGCGTGGTCGAGCGCCTCCTCGACCTGGGCGCGGTCGTAGCCGCGTTTGACGACGTCGAAGCCGGACCCCCACCAGGGGGTGCGACGGGCTGCGTCGCCGGACCCCCCGTCGCTCGTGCTCGTCCCGGTGGCTCCTGCGTCCTGCCGCTGCACGCTTCCTCCCCACGGTGCGCCCGGTCGCTCCCGATCCCGAGCCTTCTCCGCGCCATGGTGGCGGGGTAGAGCCGATCGGCACCCGCACGGTCACGATCGGGCTACGCTCCGCGATCACGACCGCCCGAACGGGACGGACGGGTGGGTCCCACGCGCGCCCGCCCGCCACCTCGCGCAGGATCGCGGCCATGAGCACCCCCGTGACCGGCCCCGTGAGTGTCGACGTGGACGACGCCGGCCTGGCCGTGCTGACCATCGACCACCCGCCCCTGAACCTCTACGACCAGGCGCTGCACGAGGGCCTGCGCGACGCCGTCGGCGAGCTGGAGCGGGCCCGGCCGCGGGCGGCGCTGCTGCGCGCCGAGGGCAAGGTCGTCAGCGGCGGGGTGGACGTCAAGCAGGTCTTCCACCCGATGTCGCAGTCCGGGGACGCCGAGGCGGGCACGCGCTACTTCGCCGAGCTCATCGACCTCGGCCGGCGCCTGCACCACCTGCCGTTCCCGACGGTGTTCGCCGCGCACGGGCTGACGCTGACCTGGGCGTTCGAGGTGGCGCTGGCCTGCGACCTGCTCGTCGCCACGCCCGCCGCGTCGTTCGGGCTGATCGAGGCCACCGTGGGCCTGACGCCGGCGATGGGCGGCACGCAGCGGCTCGCGGCCCGGGCCGGGGTCGGCCGGGCGAAGCTGTTCGTCATGACGGCCGGGCGGTTCGGCGCCGAGGAGCTGGAGCGCTGGGGCGTCGTGGACCGGCTGCTGCCCGAGGACGGCTTCGACGACGCCGCCCGGCAGCTCGCCGCCTCGCTGGCCGCCGGACCCACCCGCGCCCACGCCGCGACGAAGGAGATCCTGCGCCGCTTCACCGAGGACGGCCTCGAGGCGGCCAACGACGTCACCCCGCAGGTGGCCGGCGAGCTCTTCGCCACCGCGGACCTGCAGGGGGCGATGGCGTCTTTCGTCGATCAGGGCCACGGGAAGGCGACGTTCCGGGGCGAGTGAGGGCTACTCGTCGACCCGCATGCGCCAGGCGTCGGTGACGAGCTCGGCCAGCCGGGGCACGTCCACGGGCTCCAGCAGCAGCAGCACCAGCGGGAGCCCCTCGTACGAGGGCGGGGAGAAGAACAGGTCCGGCTCGCCCCGCAGCAGGGCCTGCCGCTCGGCCTCGTCGCCGACGTAGAGGACGGCGACGTCGGTGCGCAGGACGCGGCGCCCGCTGCTGCGGTCCGGGTAGGACCAGACGAACCCGCGGCCGCGCACGCGGAAGTCGAAGCCGTCGCAGTCGATCTCCTCGACGCCCTCGAGGCCGAGTGCGAGCCGGCGGACGTCGTGCACGTCGGCCATGCCCGATTTCTCTCACGACGGCGCCCGGCGTGCCAGGGTCGGCCGGGTGACCGCCGACGCCCGCGAGCTCCTCCCCGCCGCCATCGACCGGTTCGGCACGCGCGTCCACGCGGTCGGCGACGACCGGTGGGCCGCGCCGACGCCGTGCGCCTCGTGGTCGGTCGCCGACCTCGTCGGGCACCTGTGCTTCGAGCACCTGTGGGCCCCGCACGAGCTGGCCGGGACGTCGATGGAGCAGGTCGGCGACCGCTACGAGGGCGACCTGCTCCACGACGACCCCGCGGGCGCCTGGGACCGCGCCGCCGCCCGCTCCCGCCCCCGCTGGACCGCCGTCGCCGAGCACGCGCCGCGGGTGCACACGATCTTCGGCTGGATCCCGGTCGCCGAGTACGCGGAGCAGATGCTGCTGGACCTCACGGTCCACGAGTGGGACCTCGCCCGCGGCGCGGGCCTCGACGAGCGGGTCGACCCGGACGCGGTCGGGCGCGCGCTGGCCTACCTGGACGCCGACCCGGTCATGCTCACCGGGCCGGGGCTCTTCGCCGACCCGGTGCCGGCGCGCAGCGACGGCCCGCAGGACAGGCTGCTCGCGCGCCTCGGCCGACGGGTTCGATGAGCGTCGGTCCGACGGGCCGCGGCCGTGCCCCGAGCGTGCCGGATCCGTCACCCGGGTACGTCCGGCCCCATGACCGACAACACCGGCGCCACCCCCGGGGTCGACCCGGCGTCGCTCGGGGAGGACCCGCTGCTCCACGAGCTGGAGCACCTGCACGGCACCCGCAACGTCACCTTCCGCCACGGCAGCGACGACGCCCTGGCGGCCCACGACCGCCGCACCCGCGAGCTCGAGGCGGAGTACCTGCGGCGCCACCCGCAGCGCGAGGTCGACCCGGCGCGCACCCGGACGGGCGCCCGCCACGAGGGGTGACCCGTCAGGTCCGCCCGGTCCGGTACGGGGTGACCTGCTCGCCGTCGACGAGCAGGTCGCTCTGCACGTGGAACTGGTCGACGTAGTCGACGACGACCGTCACCGGCCGGCCGGCGACCTCGAGGTCGAACCGCTGCGCCGAGAGGAACAGCCGGCCCCGGGCGGCGACCTCGCCGTCGCGCAGCACCTCGAGCCTTCCGGTGAACCACCGGAACCGGACCTCGATCTCGTGCCCGACCCCGTCGACCTCGAGGCGCCAGGCGCGGTTCCCCCTGCTCACGGTGCCCCTGTGCCCCCGCCGGGGGACGATCAACCCGTGACCTCGCGGTGGCGTGTGATCGGGCCCGTCGTGCGCGGCCGGGTGCTGTTCGCGGTGCCGACGCGCGCGCCGCACTACGCCCTGACGGTCGACGACGGCCCCGACCCGGCGACGACACCCGGCCTGCTCGACGCGCTGCGCCGCCACGGAGCCCACGCCACCTTCTTCGTGCTCGGCGAGCGGGTGCGCCGTCACCCCGACCTGGCGGCCCGGATCGTGGCCGAGGGCCACGAGCTGGGCAACCACACCTGGCGCGACGAGCCGACGTGGAGCCTCGCCCCCGACGCGTTCCGGGAGCGGCTGCGCGCGGCGCAGGAGGAACTCACCGTCCACGGGTCGGTGCGCTGGTTCCGGCCGGGGTCGGGCTGGCCGACGCCGGATCACCTCGCGATCGCCCGGGCCGAGGGCCTGCGGTGCGCGCTGGGCAGCGCCGTCGCGATCGCCGGCGCCGGTGCGGGGACGGCGGGCAGCGGGCGGTGGCTCGCCGCGGTGGTGCACCGGGGCGCGGTCGTCGTGCTGCACGAGGGCCCGCAGCGGGCCCGCGTGCCGGCGACCGTCGACGACCTGCTCGCCCGCACCGCCCGCCGCGGGCTGACGGCCGTCACGCTCACGGAGCTGGCCGGCACGGGGTGACGGTCAGGTCGCCGGGGCCGTCCGGGGCGCCGGCGCCCCGACCGGCGGGGCGGTGGCCTGGTCGGGCTCGGTCCCGGGCTCGGTGTCGGGCGAGGCGCCCGTCTCCGCCGACGCGCCCGGCGCGGGGGCGGCGCCCTTGCCGGACGGGCCGGCGGCGCCGATGAGCGCGTCGACCCAGCGGGCGCTCGGGTCGCAGTCGACCAGCACGGCCTTGATGAGCAGGGTGGCGGGGATCGCGAGCAGGGCGCCGAGCGGGCCGAGGACCCAGGCCCAGAAGAGCAGGGCGACGAACGTGATGGTCGTCGAGAGCCCGACGGCGTCGCCGGTGAAGTGCGGCTGGATGAGCGACTGCACGATCGCGTTGAGGACGCAGTAGACGATCACCACCGCGAGGCCGAGCTTCCACCCGCCGACGAGCAGCCCGACGAGCGCGGGCGGGATGACCCCGATGATGAAGCCGATGTTCGGGATGAAGTTGGTGATGAACGAGAGCAGCCCCCAGAGCACCACGAGGGGGATGCCCATGATCGCCAGCGCGACCGAGTCCAGGACGGCCACGATCAGCCCGAAGATCGCGGTGACCACCAGGTACCGCCGGGTGCCGTGCGCGAAGCTCAGCATCGCCTCGACCATGTGCGGCCGGTCGGCCCCGATGGCCTCGAGGCGCCGGCTCGCGCCGCCCGCCTCGGCGATGAGGAACAGCAGCAGCGCGAGGATGAACACCAGGCTGGTCAGCGCCCCGCTGATGCTGGAGAGCAGACCCGCGACCGCGTTGGCGATCTTGCCGATGTCGGCCGAGGACGCCGTCTGCTCGGCGTGGGCGGGATCGAAACCGACCTTGTTGAGCAGGGCGGTCAGCGAGTTCGTGATGCCCTGGATGCGACCGGAGTACTGCGGCACCAGCGCCACGAGCTGCCCGACGGAGGCGATCATCAGCACGACGAGGCCGACCACCGCCGCGAACACCACCAGCACCAGGGTGAGCACCGTCAGCCACCCCGGCCAGCCGAGCCGCCGCAGCCAGGACTGGAGCGGGGCGATGGCGATGACGATCACCAGCGCCAGCAGGATCGGCGCGATCAGCCACGCCCCGACCTGCAGCCCGGCGATCGTGACGACGATGGCGGCGGCCCCGAGCAGCAGCATGAGCGCGCGGGGGATGCCCGCCGTGTTCGGGGGCGGGGGCGTCCCGGCCGCCGGCGCGGGCTCGGGCGTGGCGGAGGGGGTCGACATGCCCCCGAACGGTAGGAACACGATCGCCGGGACGGCTCACCCGCGCGGGGTGAGCACCCGGTGCGGCGCACTGCCTAGCGTCGCCGGGGCGTCCGCCCACGCCCCCGGGAGGCACCGTGACCGCTGCCCCGCCCGACCCCGCGGGGTGGCGCGACCGGCTGCGGGATACGCGCACGCGCTACGAGGCGACGCATCTCGGGCACCTGCAGCGGCGGATCGTCGACGTGCAGCTGACCAAGCAGGCGCTGATCCTGGCCGCCCTCGCCTTCATGCTGCTCGTGCCGGCGATGATCACGCTCGCGGCGGTCGTGCCCCTGGGCGGGTCGGGCGGCGCGGTGACCGGTCTGGTGCGCCGGATCGGCCTGACACCCGAGGCGACCCACGACCTCCAACAGCTCCTGCCCACCGACACGTCGGTCTCGGCGACGACGACGGGCCTCGGCGTCGTCCTGACCGTGGTCCTCACGGTGCGCTGGCCGCTCGCGCTCCAGCACGGCTACGAGCTCGTGTGGGGCGTGCCCTCCGGCGGTGTGCGTGCCCTCTGGCGCCCGCTCGCCTGGCTCGCGGGGTTCCTCGCGATCGCCGCGGCCGCGGCGCTGGTCGACCCCGTCCTCGACGGGGTGGCGTGGCTCGTGGCGATCCTGGTGATCGGCCTGCCGGTCACGATCGTGTGGGCCTGGTGGACGCAGTACCTGCTGCTCGCCGGGCGGGTCCCCTGGACGCGGTTGCTGCCCGGTGCGGTGCTGATCGGCCTCGGTCTGGTGGGGCTCCGGCTCGCGGCCACGGTCGTGCTCTCGCCGGGCATCACGTCGCACTTCCGCGAGTACGGCCCGCTCGGGATCGTCTTCGTGATGCTCTCGTGGTTCGTCGCCTTCGGCGTCGTGATGCTCGGGGGCGCCCTGGTCGGCCACTTCGTGGCCGTGGGTCCAGTACGGCGGCGACGCGCGCCCGCCGTCGCGTCACCCGGCGGGGATGAGGCCGCCGCCGCCGGTCCCGGCGAGAGTCCGGACGAGCCCGCCGCACCGGCGCGTGGCACCCGAGGAGGATGACCGATGGCGACCCTGACGGCATGGAAGTTCCCGACCCCGGAGGGCGCCGACCAGGCCCTCGCGACGCTCGAGCGGCTCCAGAAGGAGGAGCTGATCCAGGTGCTGGACGCGGCGGTGGTCACCTGGCCCGCCGACCGCAAGCGGCCGAAGACCCGCCAGCTGCACAGCCTCGCGGGCGGCGGTGCCCTCGGCGGCAGCTTCTGGGGCCTGCTGTTCGGGCTGATCTTCTTCGTCCCGCTCCTGGGCCTGGTCGTCGGTGCCGCCGCCGGCGCGCTCGCCGGGTCGCTGTCCGACGTCGGCATCGACGACGACTTCATCAACGACGTGCGCACCAAGGTCACGCCGGGCACCTCGGCGCTGTTCGGCCTGACCCAGAACGCCGTGCAGGATCGGGTCGTCGACGCGTTCCGCGGCAGCGGCGCCGAGCTCCTGCACACCAACCTCTCCGCCGACCAGGAGGAGCGCCTGCGCGAGGCTTTCGCCGACGTCGAGGAGGACGCGCCGGCGCGGGCGTAGGACCGGCCGCACCCCCCACGCACGAGGACCCGCCGGGCGCTCCCCGGCGGGTCCTCGCGCGTGTGCCCCGTGCTCGATGTGCCGTGGGTGCTCAGTCCTGGTCGGGCTCCGGCACCTGCCGCAGCGACACCAGCTCGAGGCCGAGGGACTGGATGCGCTCGAGCACGCCGTGGACGTCGTCCTCGTCGCTCGACCAGCCCCGCAGCACGGTCTCCGCGGGGACCTCCTCGACCGCGAGCCCGGGGAAGGCCGCCCGCGCGCGGTCGGACAAGCGGCCGCTGACCCGGATCTCGAAGCGTCCCGCCACGGCCGCCTCCTCGCGCCGGGCGGCTCCGGCGGCCGCCGTCGGAGGCGATCATCGCGCCGCGACGGCCGGGGTTCCTCATCCCGGGCAGGTGAACGGGAGGGGACGGGGCTCAGACGAGCAGGCCCCGCTCCTGGGCCTGCGCCACCGCGCCCCGCCGGGTGGACACCCCGAGCTTCGCGTAGATCGACCGGATCTGGGTCTTGACGGTGTTCACCGAGACGACGAGCTCCTCGGCCATCGTCGGGGCGTCGAGCAGGGAGGGGAGCAGGGCGAGGACCACCAGCTCCCGCTCCGAGAGCGGTGGCGCCGCCTCGGCGGCGACCGCCGCGGCCGCCGCGGCGACCCGCCCGGCGAAGTCCCGCGTGACGGGCCGCTCGGCCAGCAGCGCGCGGGTGCGTGGCCCGGCGAGCGCCGCGGGGCGCACCAGGTCATGGGCGCGGCCGGCGGCGAGGGCGGCGTCGAGCGCCGCCTGCCCCCGCGCGGTGTCCCCGGCCCGCAGCGCCGCCTCCGACGCGACGAGGTGGGCCTCGACGACCAGGGTGGCCGGTGGGCGGGCGCGGCGGTGCAGCGGCGCGATCGCGGCGCGGGCGGCCTCCCAGCGGCCGGTCGCCGCCTCGGTCCGGGCCCGCAGGAGCAGGGTCTCGGGGGCCTCGGGTGCTCCGGGGTCGCCGTCGGCACGGTCGGTGCGGGCCGCGAGCCACGCCGCGACGTCCCCGGCGGCGCGGAGGTTGCCCAGCAGCAGCGCCTCGCGGTGCTCGAGCAGCGCGAGCGCCGCGGCGAGCGGGGCCTCCAGGTGCGCGACGCCGAGCGCGCCGCGCGCCCTGCGGGCCTCGGCGAGCCCGGC